>JANNNN010000421.1:0-1658 GCA_031398555.1 Planctomycetia bacterium
TCCTCAGGTACAGTTGCGTCGAACTTGCTATCGAGATGTGCTCGGCAGGAGCCTCGTTCTCCCGATGTATTGTTCGCTACAGTACAAGCAATGCTATTAAGTCAGCAGTCTCCGCTGGCTACCGGTTAAACGATTTGCTGCACGGTCATGCGTATGACTAACGAAAGCGATGCTGTTGAGCGAAGTTCTCCGCTACCTCGATAATCGTGGCTATAGCACTTGAGCAATCCCAAAATCTAATTTGGAAAATAAACTAATCCACCTGGATCGCCGCCGCCAGTTCAATTACGTGTGGCATTTGCACCATGCTGTGATGATGGCCACTTACGTAGCGGACGTTTACATTCTCCGCTACGAAACGCCAACCGCGATCGGGTGAGACGTTTAGTTCGAAAGGAACCTCCTTTGGACGAATCAAAGTGATATCAGCGGGATAGGCTCGAACTTGGTAACGCGTGGCCAGTTCCATGTGATGATGGAATAGCGACTTGAGGTCAGTGAGTACTTGTGTCACAATTTCCGGTGGAGTCTCATCTTGTAGTACCCCGAGACTCTTCGCATGTTGCCATAAAAGCGGCAGTTGCTCATCGGGATGCAGTTCGTTCAATTCACTCAATGACAGATTGACTCCGTATTCTTGTCCTGCGCTGACCAATTCATGGCTGGGAACCAACTGCGCTGCTCCATCGGGAATGGCAGTGTCGAGCAAAAGTAACTGCTTGACGCCGATGTCACTTGTCAATAACTGGGTAGCCATTTCGAGTGCAAACAGGCCGCCGAGCGACCAGCCACCTAAGCGATAGGGCCCCGTTGGTTGTATAGACTGCATCGCAACAATATAGTCGCAAGCTGCCTCTTCGATACTTTTCGGAAGTTCCTCGCGACCATGCAGGCCGCGAGAGCGGATGGCGTACAGCGGCTGTTGCGGATCAACCCTCGCGGCAAGTTCGCGATAGCACATGACAATTCCACCCGGTGGATGGATCATGAAAATCGGGCGACGATTGCCAGTGGCCTTGAGCGGAGCGACCAATGGGTGCATCGCCCCAATTTTTCCGCCCGCGAACTGGGACGAACTCGCGTCGCGACGAACCGTATAGGCGGTTACGGCTCCCATTCCAAAGCGTTCCGCAATGTTCACTTCATACAATTGGACCAAGCGCTGAGCAATATGGGAAATATTTGCTAGATCAAACAACAGTGACGTGGGGACATGTACACCTAGGCCTTCCGTTAGTTTGGCCGTCAACATTGCGGCTTGCAAAGAACTGCCCCCGAGATCAAAAAAATTCTGATCGATACTTACAGTTTCAAGCTTCAGGGATTCTCGCCAGGCTGCTGCCAAGTACTCTTCCAGCGGAGTTGTCGGAGCGACCGTTGTTCGTTTAGCTGTCTCTGCTCTAACTTTTGGTAGCAGTTTTCGATCGACTTTTCCTCTCGAGGTCATCGGGAAATTACCGAGTACAATCAAGTGAACCGGAACTTTGTAAGCTGGCAACCGTATCGCTACATCATGTCGAATCTGGGCCGCCACTGAGGCTTGGTCGCTAGACGGTTCTCGCAAGCATACATAACCAACCAATTGAGCCGACAGTGAATCCGAGTCACTCACGATGACGACTGCCTGAGCGACCAGCGGATGTGCCACAAGGTGCTGC
>JANNNN010000448.1:0-2821 GCA_031398555.1 Planctomycetia bacterium
CACGCTTTCGACTGGCACACAAGTAAATCTGTCCGAACAGGCCTGCATGCGGGCTTCCGTGAAATACGGTCGCGCCATCGTACACGCTCTAGAGTTAGGGGATTACATCGATCGTGTACAACGCTCGGCTTTCCGTGAACATGAAATCGAACTTTCTGTTGACGAAACCGATCAGCCGACCACGCTTGCCGAGCACTACATCATCGCAGATCAGTGTTTGGTGGGTGGAATGAACCTCGTCAGCCTCGCGCCGCGATTCATTGGTGATTTCGAGAAAGGAGTTGACTTTAAGGGCGATTTAAAGCTCTTGGAATCATCGCTTCGGGATCACGCCGCGATTGCCGATTTGCTTGGACCTTACAAACTGAGTTTGCATTCGGGCAGCGATAAACTCTCGATCTATGGCTTACTTGCCAAAGCCACCAAAGGCCGCTTCCACGTCAAAACGGCGGGTACAAGTTACCTGGAAGCGCTTCGCGTTGTGGCGCGGCACGACGTCAGCTCCTTCCGGGAAATTATCGACTTCGCTCGAAGCCGTTACGATATCGATAAAGCCACCTATCACGTTTCCGCTACCCTTGCCGATGCTCCGGAATCGAACGAGGCAACCGATGCGGTGCTCGAATGCGAGTATCTAGAATACTGGAAAGACGTTCCGATAGGTAAAGGATTTACCAAGCCGGGGCGCCAAATTCTTCATTGCACTTTCGGTAGCGTTTTGACTCACCCCAAGTTCGGAGCGATCGTACGTGATTGCCTCAAATCACACACGGATACGTATTGCGAGGTCCTTGATGATCATTTCGGTAGACACTTGGATGCGCTGCAAAGTGGTATGTAGAGTTTAGGATGGGAAAAGCGCAGGAGGTAAATCCCAGGCTGGAAGTCTAGGCTACGGCAGGGCTATGTGCAATTTCGCGGAATTGATCGATAACCGCTTTTGCAAAGATAGGGTCGTTGATGTTCTGCGGCAGTACGGACAGCTGATGCAATGAATCGCATTTAAATTCAGATGCAAAGGTGTCGAACAACATCTTATCGGTTGCTGGGCTCCAGAATGGCGATCCCACTGCGTCCAGTTTTGAAACGCCTCCCTCGGGTACAAGCACTCGAACGGGACCGATTGCTCGATTCAGTTTAGCTGCAATGAATCTCGCTGCCGCCTCGTTTTCGATCGCTGTCGTGCGCATCAGTGTTATCTGTGCATTATGTTGATGAAACTGACGATCGACATACTTTTCTGGCACGCTAGCGCGCGGACCGAAGTTGACCATATCCATCGCACCAAAACTAAGGACCAGTGGAATCGCGTGTTTGGCAAACACATCAAATCGATCCGCGGTCGCTGGGAAAACGCCGCCCGCTAAGTAGTCGGCAACCTCGGTAGTGGTCAGATCCAATACACCGACGATTCGACCCGATTCGACTAGTTGCTCCATAGCTCGACCGCCAGTGCCAACAGCATGAAAGATCAGACACTCCCAGCCGTCTTTCTCCAATTCGTGCTTGACCGACAATACACATTGTGTTGTCACACCAAACATGGTTAAGCCCAATAACGGCTTTACGCTGGTGATTTTGCTTCGTCGTTTGACCATCCCCACGATTGCGTGCGCCGCGTTCTGCAATACATCCATCGATACCGCGTTCAGACCAGCCACATCGACGACTGATGGGAACAGAACTAGATCACTGCAGTCGATGTAAGCGCTCGTATTGCCGCTGGCCACGGTGCTTACAATTAACTTTGGCAAGCCGATTGGCAATCGCCTTGCCGCAGCGGAAATGAGTGACGTGCCGCCGCTGCCGCCCAGTCCAATCACGCCTGCCACGCGACCCGCAGCGTACTCTGCTACTAAGAACTCGCCCAAGCAAGCGCTCATTTGTCCAACCGCTTCACCGCGATCGGCACTTAACTGCGATGCCGCTATATTGCCAGCCTTTAGAACGCAGCTTCGACTAATGTCCGCCGACTCAATGATTTGACAACTGGCCGATACATCCACAGTAAGAACCGCTTGACCTGCACTGCGAATATGATCGCCCACCCAGCGAGCTTCTTCGCCTTTCGTATCCATCGTAGCGATAACATAAATGCTGACGGTCATTTTTTGTCTATGGCCTTCTACTAAACTTGCGTCTTGCTTCCAACAAAGGGCTTAGCAGGTCTTCATCTATTGCTTGGCCTAGTTCGCTTGCAATCCCGACCTTAATACCTGCTCAACACCACTAAAAAGTGGACGAAAGCGAGATGATTCAAGTTGGCCAATAAGTAGAAGCCCTTTTTCTACGTCACAATTGACACCTTTCAATTCGTTGTTTTCAGGCCCCCAAAAGTAGCAGATGTATTCTGTTCTTTTGCTGTAACGGTCAAAAGTGCGCCAACCAGACGCTTAAACCAATTCGCGTGGGTTCAGGCTATCATATTGCCTAACGAACAACAACTTGCTCAGAATTCGGAATATAGGATGGCGTTTGCATATGAAGCGATGGATAGCTCGAAGCCTTTTTTGGCCGACTTTGATTCACAATTTTACCATGGGACGAGTGTTACGAGTTCGCCATTGGTGGGATCGTGTGAATGAGAATGTGATACTTGGCGCGCTTCCGTTCCAACGGGATGCGACTAAGCTAAAAAACGAAGGGGTCACGGGCGTTGTCAACATGTGCGAAGAATATTCCGGACCGAAGGCTCGGTATGAGCAACTGGGAATTGAGCAGTTATGGTTGCCGACTGTCGATTTCAATCATCCTACGGAACAGAGCGTTGTTCAAGGCGCGGAATTCATCGAGCGCCATGCTAAAACAGGCGGAACAGTTT
>JANNNN010000455.1:0-2928 GCA_031398555.1 Planctomycetia bacterium
CCGAGTTCCGCGAGGCAAAACTCGACAAACGATTACCAGGACGCTAAACGTTGTTGCTGCATTCGACGATGTTTTCACCGGAGCGAATGTAGAATCCAAAAGCCTCCAACAAGATCACCGAATCTGCAGGCCTTCGTGGAGCGAGTGATCCCAACAATCAAGCATGAAGTACAGAATGCTTTTTGCCTCTTTAGCGAAGAGCACTTGAACTACATTCTTCAGGCGACCATGGATTGGTACAACAACTGCCGCGGCTACAGCGCGAGGGATCATCTACCACCAGTCAGGGAATTGGAATTGCCCGCTTCCTTTGACTTCTCCGAAGAGAGAGAGTTGTGTGTCGCGAAGAACTGGGAGGTCAGCTCAAATCCTACCACCGAGCCGCTTAGCGCAGTTCCTTGCAAGCATGACTGAACGCTTCCCGCCGGAAGACTGATCGTTGCTGCGGCACCCGTCAAGAAATGTATCCGCATGTTTCGGTCGTAGAGTTTCGGTGACCAATTTTCCGCGCCAGTAGTCGCGTCATTTCTCGCACACAAATTGCCTCTCAACCCCGTATCATAGCGAAAAACCTGTGGCGGTCCTTTTGTACCGCGCGATTGAACAAGTCAATCGTTCAATAATTTTCTTAGAACCGCAGCAGTGCGGAATAGGTAAACCCATTGCCGCTAAACGGCGCTGCGCCGGGAATCGTCGTCGTGAAGTACGCAGCTTTCATCTCGATGCGGTCACTCTTTTTCCATGTCGGGCCCACGCGATAACCCCATCCCCAACCCGATCCAAGCACATCGATCGCCTCGGCCTGCCCGTCGATGGACAACCTTTGATTTACCGGCAGCGAGTAATCGGTGACAAATCGTAATAACTGAAAGCTGTTCGGGCTAAAATAGACGGGCGTCTGATCCGCGAAACTCAAATCCTCATACTTGAGACGCAAGAACAAACTACGATTGACATTGGGGCGATACGACAGTTGGGTCGTGCCAAAGCGTCGCTCGTTCCCGTCGAAATAATCCGAGTAACTAAACGAGCCTTGATTTGACCAGTGGTCGTTAAAACGCACATCGTAACCGGTGGCATAGTTATTCATTCGAATATTGAATAACGGAATACTAAAGTTGGTAAGAAATACCGGTTCACCCCATGCGGCGGAAGCGTACAAATCAACCGATGTTAACGGCGAGTATTTTAGCGACAGGGTGCCGGCTTGATAGGCGCGACGATCGGAGTAGTCAAAGTTCAAGAAGCGAGCGTTGACTTGCGTTTGGCGGCTGAGATGGTACTCCAGGTCCATGACAGCGTCGGTTCGCTGGATATTATTGCCACCCTGTTTATAATCCCACAGCACGAAGCTCGGGGTAAAGTAGGCACGGTCCGATAGGCTCATCCGCACGCCACCACTGTAAAACGAGCGAAGAAAGCCAAAATTGTCTTGAAACTGATAGCCGTCGGTAGTTGCGACGTAAGCCTTCGTCTTCGCAATCTCGCCCAAACCTTTCTGGCCGGCTCGACCCGCCGGATCAGCCGACGCGGCGCGGCCGTATTGAACCGCAGCACCGCTGAGGTTCCAGTCCCATCGATAAAGGTCTCCCAGAAGACTCAAGGCCTCGGGGTTGGTGGGTTGCTCACATACGAGTCGTTCCACAGCGTTCATTGGCCGATCAGTCAAACCTCGCCAAGCGTCGATCTCGGCTTTTCCAAGTCGCGCCGTGAAATTGACCGGGTCGCAGGCGAGTACCCTGTCGTAAATTTCTAGCGCAGTAGCATACTGCCGCGATTGCGCATAGGCTCGTCCGAGATTCACCAGCATCCAAAAATCGTTAGGATCTCTGCGGAGTACCGCCTTAAAGCGCACAATCGCTTCGCAGGTTCGCCCGGAACGCAAGGCGGCCAGCGCCATAAGTTTTTGCGTTTCTAGTTTTGTCGGCTGCAGGTGCAAGGCTCGACATAGCCTTCGATACGCCGCTTCCGGCTGTCCCAACTTTTCGAGTAAAATATAGCCGAGCGTCTGGTTTAGGGTATGGCTATTGGGCTCAATTTCCAGCCCTCGGCAAAGACGCTCCGCGGCGGCACGATAACAAGCAACACAACGCGTTCGATCGCCTTCGGCCACCAATTGATTCGCCTCCGACAGCAAGCGTTGGGCTTCTGCCGAAACGATGTCTGAATCGGCTGGCAATCCGTTTTCGGCCTTGGAATCGCGGGCCTTCTCCAGATCCGCCAGCAATTTTTGTGCACGCTCATTTTCTGAGTCGTTTGCTAGAACAAGATCCAACAGGGTTTTCGCCTCTTCCCATTTTCGAGCACCGACCAACGCCGCCGCGAAATTCAATTGAAAAGAAACATCGCCCGTTTCCTCGACCATCTGGAAATTCAGATCAACGGCAAGGTATGGTCCCAAGTAGATGAACTTCCGCTTGGCGAAGGTGAATTTTATCGACTGAATCCCGTGACTGGAGAGGTTAGCTTTGGTACGTATGATCCGACCACTGAATCGGGCCGAAACGGATACAGCACGATCCCGGCCAAGAGTGCGCAGGTGACAGCGACTCGTTACCGATTTGTTACTGCTGGAGCCGCTGGCAATGTAGGTGCTGGGACCGTTGGCAGTATGCGGACACTGGCGCCCGGCATCATTGGTGTAACCAATCTATTCTCCGCCTACAATGGCGCCGATGAGCAACCCGTGGCAGAAGCCATGAGATCCGCTCCAAGCGTACTTAGAGCCAAAGACCGCGCGGTGACAACCGAGGATTACGAGACCTTGGCTCTTGCCGCGTCCACTGACGTTGCACTTGCAAAATGTTTAGGACCACAGCTTCATGCCAATGATAGCCCGCCGCCATCTCCCGATCCCAACGCAGCACCTCAGGCTACATGGCGGATAGGTGATCCGTGGACCTATGGCGGAATTCTACGCGCGCCAGG
>JANNNN010000462.1:0-5086 GCA_031398555.1 Planctomycetia bacterium
TAATGAGGCGTCCATCTGAAGTGGTGATTTCTACGTGGCGGTTCGGGACGGCTAATCGCATCACTTATTAGGGTCGTAGCTGGTTTCATTAGAATCCGGATGCACCTGGAACCGTAGCTGGTTTCGTGAGAAACCGGATGCACCAAAGTTGTCTCGCGGGTTCACCGGCGCTTTACGAAACCAGCTACAAGTCGTGCTAGTCGAGAATGGCTGATGTTGTATCGGTCCTGGCTACGCGGTGCCACCATAGGTCAGGCGGTGGAAGTTCATCATCGGGATGATCCTCGGACTCAACCCAACCCAGATCCAAGTTGTTTTCAATGTCCTCGTCCATGTGTTCGTACCACAGCCAATCGATTTGTGGCTCGGGCATTTGTGGCTCGGGCTCGACCACGACGACACGTTTAACAGGTCGCGGTGGTAATTCGGGCACGACCTCTACCTTGATCGGCGACGGAAGCGGCAGTGGAAGTGGTTTCTCGACGACGGGCAGAGGTTCGGGGCGTGGCGCGGCTATCTCAACGACTGGCTCACGAACTGGTTCAGGTGCTGGTGCAGGAACGTAGACGATCCGCTCAATAGGCTCAGCCTGTTCGATGACTTTGTTTTCTGGATAGTAAACGATGGCCTCGCCGGGTGTGCCTTGGGGCGGCAAGACGCGAACTTGGACCCCGATCTCGTGGAAGATTCGCATAATGTGCTCATGGCAGGTGAACATGACAACCTGATGCCCCAAAGTTGCAAAGTCACGCAGCACCTTTGCGGCCGACTCAGCTCGCACGCTATCGAAGTTGACCAAGACGTCGTCAAGTACCAGTGGCAGTGTCACACCGCGTCGGGCATAAGCGGCAGCCAGCGAAAGGCGGAGCGAGATAAAGACCGCTTCACGAGTACCGCGTGAGAGCACTTCCAACGGTAGCGCCTGCCCAGTTGCGTTATCGATCCGCAATTGATTTTTACCAAGCGGAGTCCAAACCCGAACATATTTGCCTTCAGTCAACTGACTTAAAAATGCTGAAGCTTCTCGCAACGTTTCAGGCTGGCGTTCGGTCTCATAGACTTCGCAAACTTTGTCCAGCAAGTTCGTTGTCGCCGCTAGTGTCTGCCAATGGTTCGCACAAGCTTTCAGTTGATTCTCAAGACATACCAGTTCCAGCTTAGCTTCGGCCAAACGCGAATCACCCGCTAGTGACTTCATTTCTTGGCTCAATTCGCCTTGTCGCTGATGCAGTTGAGCGACTCGTGCCACTGCCTGCTGAGTCCGCTGTTGGATGGCATCCCAACGTTTTTCCAAATCATCCGCCCCAGCGCCGTCAAGCAGTCTAGCAATCCCTTCATAGGGAATTGCTCCGCCAATCACTGCTCGAATGCGTTCATTGAATTCAGCCAGCTGCTTTTGTAGTTTTTCATGCTCTTGCTTTAGCTCAAGCATTTCAAGCAACTGTTCTTCTGACTCGCACCCAAGCTCGGCGAGTTTCGCGCTATGCATGCGAGTTAGTTTGTCGATCGCTTTTTCGACAGACGCTTGTTGCTTCGATTGATGCTGATCTTGTTCACGCATACTCTTCTTCTGCTGAATGAACTGCTCTTGCGAACTGATCAACGCCGTCAGTTTCGCGAGCTGCTCTAGAGCCATGCTGGCCGCGTCACTTCCCGCTCGAACCGGTTCTGGTTGTTGTTGACTTGAAACCAGCGGTTGGCGTTTCGGATTGCGATTGTCGTCACGGCGATCATCACGCCGGTCATCGCGCCGATCTTTTTCGACGACGATGATTGCACTTCTTCAAATTCGTCCTCTTCGTAGCGTTTCGCATCGCTCCCTGCGATTGCGTCACTCGCTGCCTTGGCCGCGAACGCTTGTCGTGAAAGAGCGTCGATGCGTTGAGTCAGTGCACCCAATTCTATCTTGCGAGTGTCTAGCTCTTCTTCCAGGCTCTGCATACGCTTTCGAGTCTGGCTGAGCGATTCATAACCTTCGGCCATGATGCGAATATTTTTGGGTGACAACGATTCGGTCAGACCCAATTGATTGAGCGTCTTCGTCCATTGATGGCGAGCGACTCGCAAAGACTCAGCGGCCTGTTGACCACGCTTGCGAACGGCTGCTTGACGTTCGATAGCGGCTTGAAGGTTGTGCTGCAGTGGCAACAATCGTTCCAGGTCAACGACTTCACCTTCAGCGTCTCGCAAGCGACTTTCGAGTGTTCCGGTATGTGGCGGCAGGCGTCGGTCAAACTCATCGCGTTCAATTTCTGTTTTGCGAATCTCCTTTTTGATCGCTTCCAATTGATCTTCGACATCTTCCAGATCGGTGACGGTATTGCGATCCATCATATTTCCCCAGGTGAACCAAATGAAGTTCAGGAAAATACCGAGGATGAAAAGCAATAGACCGTTTTGCGTGTCTTTCTCAATGACGATGCCAAGCAATTTCCCAATGCCGCATAGCGCCGCAAACATTCCCCCAACGAACACGACCCCCATCACGAAAGATCGTTCGACTGGCAGCGCTTCATCAGCCGCAAGATCCACTGCGTCTTCTTCAAGCTCTTCGCGACGTGCGATTTGCTTGTCGAGCGATTCTTGAATGTACAACCGCTTGCGAAGCAACCCAATCAGCTCGCCCGTCGACTGAATGGCCTCATGAAGATTGTCTTGTTGACGTGTGGACAATGCGCCGCTGAGCTCCTTCCCAAGTCGCTCGGCTTCCTTTTTGTCGGCCTCACTCTGTTGCTTCGCTTGCTTCAAGCGTGTTGAATACATGCGTACATCGCGAGCCGGACCCGCCAACTGCGTAATCGCTTGACGCGACAGATCTGGCATCCGCGCCATTCGCCGATCACTCAGCAGTGCTTGTTGGTCTTCTTCGGAAATGCCCAGTCGCTTGGCGTCTTCAATCAATTGTTCGCGAGTTTGCTGCAGCTGGGCTTCGAGCCGCTGGATGTTCTTCTGTATGGAAGCGATCCACGGCGATTGTTCAGTTGCAGCTTCGACTTTAGCGGCCAATTCGAGAATGCCGCTTCGCAGAGGTAGATTGCGAGCCTGTTCACGCAGCTCTTTGCGCTGTTGGCGGAATTCGGCGAGCTTCTTTTGACGCTCTCTGATTTCATCCGATATCTCGGCCAACTTGTCAGCCGCAGATTCGGGCAGTTCGGTGCGGGCATTCAGTTCTTTGATTTGGTTGGCCAGCTTCGCGCGCTGTTGCCAGTTAGGACGAACTTGCAGAGCGACTTCATAGGTTCTAGCTTCCAGTTCCCATTGTCCGATGCGTTGCTTGAGGTCATCGAGTTCCGCATTTTGAGTATTGCGGAGCGCGGCGAGTTCACTCCAGCGACGACCGTGCCCGGTAAGACTCTCGATTTCATCGCGCAGTTTCTCGCGCTTCATCATCAACTGCTGCATCTGCCCTTGCTCAGGAGTCGGGCCAACGATCTGCTGCCGAGCATTCTTCAACTGACGAGTCACATCGACCAATGACACGCGATCAAGACCACTCGAAAGCTTGTACAACTCATCGGCGGCCGCGGTATCGTCGAGCGTACTCAGCTCTTGCAATTCACGGAGTCCGATAGCAAACACATTGGTGAATATGCTCTCATCGACTTGACCAAGCAGCATCGCCAAGCGGTGCTGACCTTGAGCCAGTCCATCGCTGCCGGTGACGCTCAATTGACCAGCGGTTCCGTTTTGATCGAGCGTAGATCGGCGCGTGATTTCATAACCGCCACCAGGCCCAGTTACACGAAGCGCGCCACCTGGTTTGCCACCATAAACTGGCGGGATGTAACGCGTGCGACGGTCGGCGGTAAAGCCATAGAACATCGTCCGCAAAAACTGCATCAGAGTCGTCTTGCCAGCTTCGTTCGGACCGTAGAAAACTGTCATAGTGTCCGGCATCGAGTCGACCGTTAGGCCTGACCAAACTCCGAAGCCATCGATTTGAACGTCTTTGATTTTCACTTTTCGGATCCTCCGAAACGTCGAGTGGGAGCCACCAAGTCAATTTGGTGACCGCGCAGTAAATCTACGCCCAGCAGTGTGCAGCGTTCGAGGGTCGCTAGTTGCGAACCTGTTTCGGCACTCATCAGGGCAGCTTGCCAAATGCTTGAAGCGGGAGTTTCAGCATCGACAATCGGTTTAAAATTAAGTTGTTTGGCTTGCTCTTTGCGATGCGTGGCTGCAATTCGCAGGAAGTCACCGAGAATCGTATCTTCGTCATGCCATTTCGCAGGCAGTTGCTTGGGCGGCAGAATCTCGATGTCAGTCGACCAACAAGCTGGCGAGCCATGTCCGAACTCGCGGCGCAACCAAGAAAGCAATTCATCGAGAGCGCTTGGACCCACAACACTGGCGTTCTCAAGATCCATATGTACTCGCCACTTCACCAACATGTGCCTGCCAGCGCCTTCGCTTTGCACACGCGCGACTCGCTTTGCCAAAAGTTGTCGCAAGTCGCGTCCAAGTGCGACATCTTCGGCATCGATTTCTTGAACTGAGTAGCGAACTTGGTCGATCTCCATCTGATGAATTTGCAACTTTCTCTGGGCGTCGACATCGACGAAGGTGAAGCCATGCGCGCCGGACTCAGTTAGAGATCGAGCTTGAGGCGATCCGCAGTATCGAATTACTGAAGGTTCGTGGCTGAGAACTTCAGGCTGATGCTTGCCGCCCAGCGCCCAGTAATCGACTCGTTCGGATGTGAGTGATTCGGCGTCGGCGGTTCCATAAGCGATCGCGATGACAAAGTTATCGTCGGGTTCAACTGAGTATTCTGCACTGCGAACGGTCTCGGAGCCATCGCAACTGCGACCCATTAGCGTAACGAGAGGCGTTTGATGTCGGCGGAACACGAGATGTTCAACCTGTTTTTCGGAGAACAAGTGAACGTTGCTGGGGAGCGAAACCGCAGCCGGCCATCGATCAGTATCGTCCGCGTTTCCGCCGACCCAATAGACCTGAATGTTGTGTGCCTTGAGATTTTCGAATTGCTCTAGTAAGAACGCGACCCCTTGAGCGCCACTTGCCACAGGGTTAAGCAGGTCACCAGCAAGGATCACAAAGTCCACATTCTCGACAACTGCATGTT
>JANNNN010000532.1:0-8773 GCA_031398555.1 Planctomycetia bacterium
CCAACCAAGCCCGAATCAGTCTGAAACAAAAATGACTCCGAGCGATCCAAACGGAAAACGAACTTCAAAGTCCGAAAAGGGAGCTTCAGAGGAAAAGCAAAATCCAGGATCTAAAGGAGACAAGGGTTCTGACGGAAACAATTCCGATAGCAAGACTTCGAATGGCCAAGGTTCTCAAGGCAAGAGTTCCGAAGGCCAAGGCTCAGAAGGAAAGGGTTCAGAAGGAAAGGGTTCAGAGGGAAAGGGTTCAGAAGGAAAAGGAGCTGAAGGTAAGGGTTCGGAAGGAAAGGGATCTGAGGGCCAGGGTGCCGAGGCCAAGGGGGCGGAGAGCAAAGGCGCTGGCCGCCCTGGGGGGCAGTCGACGCCAGGCAAGCCGGAGTCGAATGGTCCAACAGGTCAACCTGAAAAATCAGGATCCGAAGCTCAACAAAAGAAATCTGGCGGTGAAAAAGGACCTGAAGGTCAGCCGAGCGCCAGCGGCGAGAAGGGGGCCAAGGGCGAGCAAGGTAGCGATTCCGAATCCGGTAAACCGGGTAACTCGGGCGAAGGGGGCGGAAAATCGAATGGATCGAAGTCTGGCAAATCCGGTAGCTCGGGGACGGGCACAGGCAATGGCGAAGGTGGGGGTGAGGGGAAAGCCGATCAGGCAAACGAAGATTACGCAAATCGCACGACCCAGATGGTCCTCGACTACCTCAATCGCCAGAAAGATCAACCAGATCCAGAGTTGCTCCGAGAACTCAATTGGTCGGAAGAGGATCTTCGCAAGTTCACCGAACGCTGGAACAAAGCCCGCAACTTGGCCGCTTCTCCAAATCCAGAGGATCAGAAGAAATGGAAAGAGATGCTTGACGACCTGGGCCTGAATCGCCAATTGGTAAAACCAAGCGCAGCCGGCTGTGTCGACGACAACTTCCAGCAGATGCGGGACAGTGGCAACCGAACTAGACCGCCTGAAAATTTAAGAAAGCAATACGAAGCTTTTCGCCGAGCCTTCGAAAAGACCGGCAAGTAATCGACTCGCAGCAGGCAGTCTCGTGCTTTGTCCACGTTGAGTTTTGGGTAGCGGAATGCGTCAAAGGCTTGTTGATTTTATAGTAACCCGAAGCGTAAGCGAGGGATCAGACGCCCCTCGCTGACGCTTCGGGTTACCATCGGAACCGAATTTCTCGTGGCAGTGAAAAAATCAACACGCCCTCAAAGCGCTTCGGTGATTTTTGCCAGTTGACAATGACCCGAAAGCCTCAACGGCTTCCGCTACCTTAATAATCATGGCTTTGATACCCGCGCTCACTCTACGCCTAACTTCGCTAACAACAGCGACAAATAGCGTCGAGGCTGATTCTGATTTAGTCCCAGTGATCGCGAAAGCGTCTCGATGCGAGCCTGGGCTTCTTCCAGCTCAGCGGCGTTTTTAACAAGGAGCTCAATTTCTGCGAACGAGCCTAAACCATCTACTTCATCGAGCGCTATAGTACATGGCTGCTGGTCAGAGTCAGCCAGCGAAAACACGCGTCGTGTTTTCCGGACATCGGGTTTGGGCTGAAAACCCAGATGCTGCATCATTTCAAGCCATTGCGGAATATCGGCTGGCCCGATTGGCAGTTCGATTTCGGGCCGCGTCTTTACGTTACCCGGTAATCGTTTACCCTTATACGTAACGCAGGCTTTGGAATTGAATTGCCGCAATCGGAACGCTTCGTCAGTTGCCCGGAAGTCACGACAGGGATGAGCTAAGTAAGTGTCAACATGTTGCTCGGTGTGAGTCTCTTTAGCACCAAGCTCGTGGAGACGATCGACCAGTTGCGGTAAATCGGATACGAAAAATTTTTGTTCAACTTCCCACGGTCCAGCCATAAATCAACCTCAACAGTAAATCTACAAATGTCTTCAACGAACGCTGCCTCATCACTCAAAACGCTGCTCTGGTTTGGCGGCTTAATGCTGCTCGGGACGCTAGTGCTCGTATGGCTCGGCACGCCGAGAGGAACGCCAGTCGTCGGTCAAGTTCTTCCTGGTCTCGACTTGCAACCTTTGGTAAATTCGGACACCGCGCCAACACGTGAAGGCCTTACCGGAAAAATATCGGTGTTGCATTTCTGGGGTACTTGGTGTCCACCCTGTCGAGCGGAGTTTCCGAAGTTCGTAAAGCTTGCCAAAAAATTCGAGAACGAATCTCAAGTCGTCATTATATCGGTTTCCTGCTCGGGCGGTCCCGAGTACAACTTGAAGACACTGAAGAGCGAAACCGAAGCCTACTTAAGCGAAGTTGCGCCAAGCATGTCGACTTACTGCGATCCTGCCGCGATGACACGAACGCAGATTGCCATGTTGTTATCGGGTGGAACGATTGGATATCCAACCACTGTACTCACCGATAGCGAGGGTAAGATCGCACAGGTGCTAGCCGGTTACCGTGAAGGCGACATGGAAAAACTCGAACAGCAAATCGAATCCATGTTGAAGTAATTCTACAACGCAGCCTAACGTAGCCTAGGCTTCCAGCCTGGGGAAACATAGCTCACAAACATGAACCGGCGGATCTACAACTGGAAGGATGCAGGATTCGATGACGACTTTTCGATGTTCCGAACTCGTTGAAATGTTCTTGGATGAGAGTCCAAATGTTCGCACCGCGGCGCTGACTACTTTATGCGATGGTTACGCAAGCGATCCTGGGATTCCGCCAGCGATCCTGACAGCGTGGGACCGATTTGGAGCGGACCAAGCGTTTGCGGATTTTGCGATGCTCTCGTACATCCCGACCGAAGCCGATTTAGTTCCCGAAGTTTGCGAGCGAGCTGCAAGAATGGTCGAAGGTCGCCCACTGACCGACTCCATCACACGCGCAGCCGGCAAGTTGGTCGAGCAGCAAATGCAACTGCCTGCGGCCTTACTTCAACCTCATATGCCTTTACTTTACGACACAGTCAGTAAGTCCAAAATATTTTTTCGAGTTGATCTTGGTATGCAGTCGCGGCGTATCGAGTTGCTTGGTTTAACTGCGGATCAAATCGCGGCTCATCTTGATGCGTCGATCGTCGCATCTTTAGCGAATGACAAAGATGATGCCGCACGAACCAAGGCGATCATTAGTCTCGAAGCCCTTCGACGCCAACACCCGCACTACATCGACTTAGGAGTCGCGCTGGCGGGTTCGCCTAAGGACGGCGGGCCAGCGTGGGCGAGTTTCTGCATAACGCTGCAGAGCTTGATTCAGTTTTCGCAACCGGGGCTAGAGGAACAGATTGGTAACCACTTATTGGATCATCGCGAGTTCGTGTATTCCATGGCCGTCGAAGCAATCGTCCGTTGTGGAACTCCAGCTGCCGCCGAGCAATTGTTAACGCGTTTCGGCGATGCGAATTCACGAGCACAGCATTGGATTGCCCGAGGACTGCAGCGTGTTCGCAGTGAAGGTGTCGCTGCGCGGATCGCTGAACTTAGCGCTTCCGATGCTCACTTGAAAACCTCGCTGGTCATTGCACAACTCAAGCAACTCGATGTCAGCCACCAACGTCTCGCAGAGCAATTGGCGACACAGACGAGCTTGCCGATCGGTTCGGCTCCGATCGTTCAGCTGGGCCAGCGGATGCTACCGAAGAGGGATGTTGAACTGCACGCCGCCCTGGACCGTTTACTAAAGAGCTCGAGTAACGCGACCAATCCGGCCGAGAAGGCCGCTTCGGCTCAGAAACGCGAAGCGATCCGCGACGCGATCAAACGACAACTTCGCGATGGCGAATAATCTTCGCATATCGATACATCTTGGTAGTGAGGGCAATAATTCGGAAATGTCAAACCGCTAGCCCCGCCCGATGCTGCCAGCATCCGCGCTCTTATGACTACAAATCCAACGAATCGAGTTGATCGATCAAGTCGTCCAGTTCGTCGTGTTTCTTCGATGCATCGGATTGTTTAGCCAGTCGATCGCCAATGCCTTCTGAAAGCCCGACCGCTTGTCGTCCCGCGAGAATGAGTTGCTCGTCTCGCTCGCGGGCCGCTACCGCGACGGCATCTTCGCCTTCATCCGGAGCGCCGAACAATTTTGATAGATCGATTTTCATTCCGCCAGTATCGACTGGGGCACCTGCAATCGCTGGTGTTTTATGTTGGGGAAAAATAATTGCATTCTGAGGACAAACGCGGCTGCAAGCGGGGCAGCCCTTGCGGCAATTGTCCGGTTGCTCAACGATGATCGTCTCGACAGTGTCGACGCCATAGACTCCGAACAAACAAAAATCGATGCATTCCATGCAATTCGTGCAGCGACTGAAATCGATCACTGGATACCATCGCCTACCGGGATGTTCGTCAATGGTGGCGACAGAATTCGTCCCAAACAAAACACTGACTGAAGATTCGGCCGGAACCGCTGGTGAGCCTACATAGGTGTTGTTCATAGGCCGTTCGAAACGATCCAACTGTTCGCTGCTGGCATTGCCGTTTAACCAATCCGCTTGGCGTTCAGCGATAATCCGCTGAAACTCTTCAACATAGTCGGCTGCGTTCTGGCTGGCTCGAAAGTCGATGCAGTAAATTCTTCGATTCGAACGCGGTTGGCTGTCGGTAACTCGCTCCAATTCTTCCGGCTCGGGCGGATCTTCTTCCTCGTCTGCGTGCTCTTGTTTCAATAAAACTTCGCCGACTTGGCCGCGTACGCCTTGTCGATCCAGTGTCCAGTGCGTCGCGCGATCGAACAACCATGAGAGCACGATCAAATCGCTATCGAGCGCGCGAAGCGTTCTGTAAGTCTCACTGTCTTTTGGCAAATCGTAAAGGTGCGGCACTTTGAGGACTCGCACACCGCTCAAATTTGTGGCGCCGTCTGAGATAGCTTGCTCCAAGTCGCGTTTGTCGGGACTGCGGCTCTGCCCCTGTGAGATCACAACTGTCAATTCGCTATTCGGCATTCGCTTGTCCCTTAATCGTCCGCTGGGCGACTTCCCATGCGGCTTTTAGATGCTCAATGTAATTCGCAGGACTTAATAAATTCAGGTCTTCAGTTTTGATTTCGAAGAACCAACCCGCGCCGTATTTATCGAGGTTGATCGCCGTCGGATCTTGCAGCAGTTGATCATTGACGACGGTGACCTGACCGGCAAGTGGACTGTACAGACTGCTTTCGGCTTTCTTACTCTCGATTGAACCGATTTCTTGCCGCAGTTTTACCGGCATTTCGGCTTCCACGACGAGATCCAAAAAATACACGTCCTGCAACAAGCGAACGGCGTAGGCGGTCAGTCCGCAGCGATAGACCGACGGCTCGCGCAGCTCGGCCCACATGTGATTCTTGGCATACAATCGATCGGTTGGAAATCGAGCTTCGAAACTACCCATCATGAACACTAGTTCTTCGGTCATGTGTAGCGAACCCCGCGATGCTCCGGTTCAAAGAACGGCGGCAACAATCCATCGGCGCGGAGCAACCCTTGCATCGTCAATTCGATTCGGTTTCCTTCATGGGTTACGTAGCCATCTTCAGCGTATTGCTGCCAAACGTCCTGGTACTCATCCCAGACATTGACGGCAAACTTGTTTTGGAAGTAGTCAATTTCCAGATAGCCCCGTTTCAGCAACAGGAT
Source organism: Planctomycetia bacterium (assembly GCA_031398555.1). GTDB lineage: Bacteria > Planctomycetota > Planctomycetia > Pirellulales > Pirellulaceae > Aureliella. Next base: position 5,586 of record JANNNN010000532.1, read on the forward strand.
TAATTCACGGACCATGGATTGATGCCTGGTCGGCGTGAAGGCGCGGCCCAATGGCAATTTGCCTGACTCGAGCGCGCCGAGGTACTGTGGCCACTCCGGTAGATTCTGATAATGCACTCCACTGACGTGGCCGAAAGACGCGATACCGGTCGCCAGCAGATCGGAGCCTTTCCAAAGGTTATCGCGATAGCTGAAGCTGACCTTCTTCGGATCCTTGATCATTGTGTAAGCGCTGCTTTGTGCGTAACCAGCCGCCGAGAAAGCTTCAAACGCGTACTGAACCCAATCGCGTTTCGTCTGCCAATCGGCGACAGGGGATTCTTGATGTTCGGTCAGCATCCCTTTGGAGTAGACCGTGTTGAACGGCAGTTCCATTTGGTAGATCGTGATACTCTCGGGTGACAGTTCGAGCGTTTTGGTAACGTTCTCTTTCCAGTTATCCCACGTCTCACCAACCATACCTGAAATCAGATCGATATTCACGTTATTAAAACCGGCATCCACGATCCACTGCCAAGCTCGATGAACTTCCTTCGATAAGTGGGCTCGGCCGTTCTCTTCAAGAATTGCGTCGCTAAAATTCTCAACGCCCAGGCTCAAGCGTGTGACACCTAGCTCGCGCAGCGTTTTGATTTTGGTTTCGCTGAGTGTGCCCGGTTCGCATTCGAACGTGACTTCTTCTGCTTTATCCCAACTGATACTCGCTCGCAGGCGATCGACCAAACTGGTTAACTGCTTAGGCGAAAGAAAACTCGGAGTTCCCCCACCAAAGTAGACAAATCGAAACGGTCGCTGGCCCATCACAGTCAATTCGCTGACCAGTTCGATTTCGCGGCAAAGGGCTTGCACGTAGCGTTCAATTTCGTCTGCATTCACATTGGTAAAGACTTTGAAATAGCAGAACTTACAGCGCTTGCGACAGAACGGGATGTGCAAGTACAGACCGAGCGCGGTAGGTGTTCCATCAGCTTGAATGCGAGGCGGCTGAGCGAGCGCAGTTTCGATCTGCGGCAGATGCTCAGCTTTCCACTGCGAGAACGGGGGGTAGTTGGAGATGAAGTAACTGCCGACTTCTGTTTTTGTTGCTTCTGCCATGGATCTTTGCTTATTGGTTGTAGCGTAAAGGCGCGAGCTCTACGGTTCCGTATTTAGGTTTTTTGGGTTTGGTATTTGTGCGTTGATGGCGCTAGCCGCAGGTAACGGAGGATAACGGTGTTGAGTCATGGAAAGGGTTCCAGTGGTAAGCAACTCGTGACCCGATTTCGGTTTACTCGATTGACACTGGTCGAAATAACTTTCATTGAACGAACAATACTTCGTTTACCCGCAGCTAGCGCTGTCGGCTCACAAAGCCCGCCAGTGCTTGGCAGTGCTTGCCAGTGCTCGGATGCTGGCAGCATCCGCCATGATTCAGTCTAACGCAAATCGGCTCCGAAGCAAAACACCGTCCCTTTATCCGAGGCGACGACTATCTTGCTATCAGCGATCGCGGGCGAACCGATAAAGGCACCTTTAACTTCATACAGCCACTTTTCTGCGCCGGTCTTTAGGTCCAGTACAACCAGACGTCCATCAGCGGCGGCAACCACGACACTGCTGCCGGCGATTACTGGTGAAGCGTCGGCGCGTTTTCTGAGCACGATATCCCATACAACTTTCCCGGTGCTTGCATCGAGCGCAAACACATGTTTGTTGCGACTGGTGGCGACAACCAAATTCTCGGCTGTGGCAACATTGTTTTGAAACTCTTGAGACAATTTGGGATCGAAGAACTGCCACGCTTCTTTGCTGGTTTCTGCATCGAACGCAAACAACTTCCCGCCGTGAGTAGGCACGAACACATGCTTACCCGCAACGCTGGGCGTGCTACCCGTCGGACCATCAAGCGGAATGGGTTCACCGATGGCTTTGCCTGCTAAGACGTCAACCACATGCAGTTTGCCGTCGCAACCGCCGAGATACGTTCGGTTACCAGCCAACGATGCGCCGCAGCGAAGTTGATCACCGGTTTCATATTTCCAGACCAGTTTTCCGTTGGCTCGCTTGACGCAATACAGCGTTCCGTCTTCGGATGTGACCAGCAAGTTGTCGCCGTACGCGGTAGGGCTTGCATCGATCTGCATTTCGGCTTTGAACGTCCAAGCCTCTTTACCGGTTGCTGCATCCAGTGCCCGCAGCACGCCATCGTAATCGCCAATGTAGATTACTTTGTCGATATAGGTAGCAGACGCAACAAAGCCGGTCTCCAGCTCAACACGCCATTTCTCTTTGCCAGTGACTGCATCGATTGCAAAAAAGCGGCCATCGGGATCGCCAATGAAGACAGTATTCTCAGCGATAATCGGCGTCGATTCGAACCCGATTCCACCCAAGGGGAGCTCCCACAGCAGTGCAAGTTTTTCGGGTAGCTCGTTTTTCGTCGCGCCGGTACCGGCCGAATTCCCGCGCCCAACCGGCCAGCTATCAGCAAGTAGTGGCAATGTGCTGATCGCTAAAAAAATGCCGACGAGCGTACCGGCTAGCATACGGTGGTGGTTGAGTTTGGGCATTATGAATTCTCTCGTTTTTGGATGCGTAACGCTGTTTTCATTATCGCCCTTCGCTCCGCGAAATAGCGGGAAAATGCTACTTTCGCGGAGCGACAGGCGACACTTATGGATTACCCAGGGCTTCAATATACAACTGACGAAAATCACCTTCTTGCAACGGGCACGGATTAAAATTCCCGGTCCATTGCTTGGTTGCATCGACGGCCAACTTGGAAACGTCGTTGGCTGTCACCCCGCAACTTGTCAGCTCCGTGTGCAAACCCGCGCGAGCGGCGAGGTGCTGAACGTAGTTGGCTAACGAATCGATGGGGTCGTCTTGGGCAATCGATTTACCTAGACTTGAATGCGCCACGTCGCGCCATAGTTCTGAGTACCATTCGTTTACTTCCGGCAAACGCGATGCATTGAACCGCACAACATGAGGTAGCATCAAACCCACCGCTTGCCCATGCGTTACATTGAACTGAGCCGTAAGCGGGTTGGCGAGTGCGTGAGCGGCGCCAAGCATGCTGGTTTCGATCGCAAGTCCCGCGAAAAATGCGCCGAGCTGTACTTGGCCACGCGCCTCAACGTCCCTTGAATTGTCAAGCACCAATGGAAAACCTTGGCTGAGCAATTGCCACGCTTGGCGACTGTAAC
>JANNNN010000557.1:0-1725 GCA_031398555.1 Planctomycetia bacterium
GTAGCCTGCATGATGAGTGTCTTTCTATGGGCGACCCCCGTGTTGTCGGCAGAACTTGAGGGGCGGAGCTGGGTCTATCTGGCGGTTCGCCCTTATGGCCCCGTGGCTGTTTTGATCGGAAAGTACTTGGTGGCGATCAGCTGGGCAGTGCCTGTTGGACTAGTGTCAGCCGCAGTTGGCTCGTACATCATTGGGCGCGAGCAAGTGGTGCATTTAATTTCGCTCGAAAGCGGACTGGCGGCTTTGTCGTGTCTGGCTTACGCAGCCGTGTTTCTATTGATCGGCGTTATTGCTCCCAAGCGTGCGATGGTCGCCGGGATTTTGTATGCGGTCATATTCGAAGCTGGAGCTGCTCTGATACCCGCGGCAGTGAATCTGTTTACTATCCAGTACAGACTGCGGTGCATCTTTGTGCGTTGGATGGAGTTGGATGTCGAATCGGCTCGCGGCAATCCAGTCTTTGTTGCCTATTTTGGCGAGGAGAGTGCAACGTGGCATGTGGCAGTATTGCTAGGAATGACGGCCGGTTATCTGGTCGCGGCCGCACTATTACTTCGTTATCGAGAATTTACCTCGGCCGCCGAAACCGACTCTTAGTGGTTCAACACAATTTAATTTCAGGGTTGGCTCGAGTGCGATAGCCATGATCATTGAGGTAGCGGAACCCGTTGAGGGCTTGTTGATTTTATAGTAACCCAAAACGTTAGCGAGGGATCAGCCGCCCCTCGCTGACGCTTCGGGTTACTATCGGAGTCGAATTTCTCGTGACAGTGAAAAAATCAACAAGCCCTAGACGCATTCCGCTAAATCTAATGTCGACAAAACACTGATCCCATGGATGGAAGACGCAACTTGATAGCCGCCGCTTCCGACGGTTATCCGTTCACATCCGTTGGGCCTGGAAAATCCTCCGGTGGCGGTTGCATGCGTGAACGCATCTGGTCCCAAGTTCCCTTGAGGCTATCGTAGAATCGCGGGACCTGTCCTGACGATAAGAATACACGCGCACTCACGGCCGAATTTGGAAAGAAATTCGTAATGAAGTCGAAACTGAATTCGTGCGGACCGTGGCCTATCATGACGGCATTGGCATACGCGCCGGAAAGCAACTCGTCTTTGATTTTCAAGTCGTCATAAATCTCTTGAGCTGATGGGCGGCGAGTTCCTGTGTCTTGAAAACTGGAACCGACTGGTTTATTAGTGGCCGCTTGAGGTTGGTTTGGTTGATCGCCAGAATTGGTGCCAGCTTGATTGCCGCCCGCGCCGCCCCCGCCTGGCGAGCCCGCATCAGTTGGCGGAATGAACTGGCCAGAAGCGATTGAACTGCTCTGCCCAAGCTGTGGAGTCGCGGCTGGAGCTGCGGTGCCATGCTGAGCGACCGTGGTTTGAACCGGAGGAAGTGTTGGAATGTGCGGTAGGTCACCCCAGCGATTTTTGTAGAGCTCCATGTTGCGTTGGAGAGCGTCAACCAACTGCGGGAGAACGCTATGCGGCATGACGACCCGAGCCACAATTTGGTGCGGCCGACCCAGATTTTGGATGAAATCAAGAATGACTTCCGTTTGCGCCGTCATAACGATCACGCCGGTGCTGAATGCTCCGCGAGCGACGTGTTCAGGCACACGTGCGCGAATCGGTTGTTCGGATGGATCTGGACGGTCATCGTTGGACGGTGGAAAAGTCATGGGCTCTATCTAAATTCAGTTACTTTGACGGGTTGGTTGC
>JANNNN010001204.1:0-2060 GCA_031398555.1 Planctomycetia bacterium
GGAGGAACTGAGTAACCGGCCTGAACGTGAGAATCAAAACGGACTCCATAGCCACCCGGTATGAATAGGCTCTTGATTAAACCTGGGCAAGGTTGGAAGTTCTTAGTTGGATCTTCAGCATTGATTCGGCACTCGATTGCAGAACCACGCAATTTGATATCCGATTGCTTGAACGGCAGGGGTTGTCCGGCAGCGACACGAATTTGAGTCTTGATCAAGTCGATGCCAGTTACCATTTCGGTTACAGGATGTTCGACTTGGATGCGCGCGTTGACTTCGATGAAGTAAAAATTATTTTCTTGGTCGACGATAAATTCAACCGTGCCCGCGTTCTGATAGCCCACTTCGAGAATCAATCGCTTCGCCGCTTCGCAAATCTGCTCGCGAGTCTTCTGAGGCAGAAACGGAGAAGGGCTCTCTTCGATCAGTTTTTGGTGTCGTCGCTGGACAGAACAATCGCGTTCGTACAAGTGGCACGCATTACCGTGCAAGTCGGCAATCATTTGGACTTCGACGTGGCGCGGACGATCAACAAAACGTTCTAGGTAAACTCCAGCGTTGCCAAATGCGGCTTGGGCTTCAGTTTGAGCTTGCTGGAGGGCGATTCGCAAGGTCTGCTCGTTGGTCGCGACTCGCATTCCTTTACCGCCACCACCGGCGGTGGCTTTGATCAATACTGGGTAGCCAATTTCCTTGGCGGAACGCACGGCATGCTCTTCGTCCGTGATCAGTCCATCGCTGCCGGGAACAACTGGCACTTGGGCTGCCATCGCAACTGAGCGGGCACTGTTCTTATCACCCAGTTTTTCCATCGCCTCGGGAGTTGGGCCGATGAAGTCAAATTCGCAGTTGCGAACCACCTCATTAAACTGCGAATTTTCGGCGAGAAAGCCGTAGCCTGGATGGATGGCTTCAGCACCGCTAATCTCGGCAGCGCTAATGATTCGATCGATTCGCAGATAACTATCGATGGATTTTGCTGGCCCAATGCAGATAGCTTGATCCGCGTATCGGACGTGAGCAGAGTCACGGTCCGCTTGACTGTAGACGGCAACGGTAGAAATGCCCATTTCTTTGCAAGCTCTAATGACTCGCAGGGCGATTTCACCACGATTGGCAATTAATATTCGGTTGTACATGCTCGGGAAGATTAACCTCGCGTATCCACCTTGAATAGGGGACGCTCAAAGTCGACGGCCTCTTCGTTTTTAACCAAAATTTCAATGATCTTTCCGCCAATTTCAGCCGGGATATCGTTAAAAACTTTCATCGCTTCGATAATGCAAACGACCGTCTCAGAACTGACCGACGAACCGACTTTGACAAAATCCTCTGACTTTGGATTTGGACGCGTGTAAAACGTGCCAACCATCGGCGACTTGATTACTTTAATGTGCGGTCCATCGGCGGCAGGACCAGCTGCAGCAACTACTGCGGCGGGCGTGCTGGCCATGGCCGGCGGCGCCATCATGGTCGGCGCAGCTGCCATAAGTTGCTTTGCACCGCGAACCAAACGGATCTGCTGTTCGTCCTGCTTCAGGTCGACTTCGCTAAGATCGTATTCCTTCATGAGGTCGATGAGACTGCGAATCCGCTCGACACTAAATACGTCTTCTTTGGGTGTGTTGCCTTTGGACATCTTTTTCCTGTAGTTTGACAATTGCAAAGACGCTCGACCAAGCCCCATCGGGGACATTTAGCCAAGGAGTTCTACCGTATTTTCTTCGATCGAACGGGGAAGACTACTAAGAAGTTCGTGCCCATCGCGAGTAATCAACACATCATCCTCAATACGGACGCCGCCCCATCCGGGAAAGTATACCCCAGGCTCTACCGTTACTACCATGCCAGGTTCCAGTGGTCGATCGTGATTTTTCCCCAACCGCGGGGCCTCATGGATATCCAGGCCAATACCGTGGCCCAGTCCATGGTTGAAGTTCTTGCCCATCCCCGCAGATTCGGTCACCGCCCGCGCAACGCGATCCACTTCGCTGACCATTACTCCAGGTTTCATCACCGCGATCGCTGCCTGCTGGGCTTCCAAAACGGTGTTGTAGACC
>JANNNN010000606.1:0-2856 GCA_031398555.1 Planctomycetia bacterium
AACGCCACCGGCATAGGCCACCGTGACATGATCTAGGCTGAGCGTCGAGCCAGTGCTGGCATAGATACCACCCCAGTCACGTGGTTGTGGTGTGGAACCCGCCGCATCGTTGTTCGTATCAAAACTACCACCCGCTCCGTAACGATCATCCAATTTGCTAGTAAAGATAATCGGCGCGCCAACAGTTCCTTCAGCGATTAAATTGGCTCCCGGTCCAATTTCAATTCTCGCACCTTCAAACTTAAGCACCGCACCTGGATCGATCACCAAGCTCGCGTCCAATCGGGGACGCAGTGTACCTAAAGAATATTCGGAAAGGCCTGAACCAAGGTTTCCACCATTGTCAACAAACACCGTAGTCGCAGCACTGGCTGGATCTCGCAATTCGGCCACCAGCGTGTAGGACGAAGTTCCACCTGGCGCGCTGCGGTACAGCCGACGACCGCTGTAGCCCGATTGCGTCAGCGGCAAATTGCTAACCGTGACACGTTGGTTAGCGGTAACAGTTACATTGCCAGTGACATCCGAGGCAATGCTTTCGCGACCTGCACTGTCAATCATCACCAGTCGATAATTGTAAACACCGGATACGAACGCCCCACCAGCCTGATTTGCAAAGGAAACACCACTGACGTTGGCGCGGTCGCGCACTAGAACTCCGCCTGAGTCCTGACCTAGATCCATGAACCCTGATGAGGTTGCATCGATCTGGGCGACTTGAGTGTACACCCCACCAGCTGAATTGTTGCTGCGATACAACCGACGTGCTACATACTCGCCGGATGTAAGCGGTAGACCAAACAACTGAATCGCAGTTTGGCCAACACTCAAATCAACGTTACCCGTTGCGTCGGAAGCCGGCGTTTCATAACCGTTGACGTCGACAAACGTAACTTTGTAGTTATACGTCCCAGGCAACAGCGTACCACCTACAGTCGGTTGCAAGGCAGTTAGATTCGCCAACGGTCGAGTCGTATCAAGTATCGCCCCGCCTGGCGTCGCCGATACAAAAATATTTTCCGCGATAATGTAGGGGATATCGATGTCGTCAAATCGCGCAGCGACCGTCAATGGGCGTATGGAATTTCCTGTAGGCGTGTCGACCCGTATGAACAATCCGTTGAGCGAATTGTTTGTAAGCGTATTGTGATGAATCTCAGGACCAACCCGGTCGTAGTCACTGGTAAACTTCCCGTTCTGCTGGAAACGTGGCTCGTTGAAGTTTGTTTCTTCAAAGCTGTTCGGCGCCGCGCTCATCGCCGCATTGGCACTGTTACTGATCTTGTTGAATGTAACTGTTGGACGCATGTCGATCATTTGGATCGGGTTCACCACTTGCTGAACCGAATCGATGACTACGTTGCCACCACCACCATAGCGAAGATCTGCATGGTTGACGTATTGAAGGAAAATGCCCTCGTCTTCCAAGTCATGGCGACCGGCCGCTTGATCGACATCGCGTCGATAGGTGATACCACCCCAATCACCGACCGATGGTGTTGTTTGGGGTGCATAAGTGTCAAAGCCCAGTGATTGATCCAGCCACGATGTGAAGAATACGCTTCCAGGAATAACCGAACCGTCGGCCGCGCGAAGTAAACGACCATTGCTGTCCGTCAAAGCCGGAGTACCGAGTACTTGCAGGGCACCCGCGCTGCGATCTACCCCTTGACTAGTGCTGCCCACGCCAATGCGAGCTCGGCGAAGTTTCAATATCGCCCCAGCGTCGATCATCGTGGTAACGCCTTGAGGCACGTCCATCGAACTGCCATCGCTGAGAGCAGCGCCATTGAGCAGGTCAATCCCAATCTCGTACGCGATATTGTCGTTGGATGTCTCTAACTTGCGATCCTGGCCGCCGTTGCCGACGATTCGGACAATGTCACCAGGCAGTGCCGACCCAAACGCGTTGGCTACTCCGCTGCCCGCGATATTGTTGAACGGCTTGGCCAGCGACCCCTCGGCGTTAGGACCGGCTACTTTGTCAACAAATATCATCCGGCCTTGGACTTCGATGTTATTGAGGCCAGGTGACATACTTACTGTACGTTCGCCTTGCAGCGTCAATCGAATTCCATTGCTGATTGCCGAGACACCTAATTCGCCGCGAGAACGAATCTCTTCGAAAAGCTTTTGCGCTAAATCGCCAGCAGTGCTGACGAGCGTGTAATCGACGCGGGTATTTCCAATTCCGACAATGGGATCAGAACTGAATTCGAAATTGCGGACCGTTCCGTTGGCACCGGTGATCGTGATGATCTTACCTTCAAGATCAACTGAACCACCTGCATTGAATTGCAACACACGATCAAGTGGACGGGTTTGGAACCAGAAATTGTAGGTACCGCCAGGCACTCCATCCGCATCGCCATCGATGGCAATCGACTGATCGCCCACAAAGCCACCGGACACGTCTTGAATTGCATCAGTCGTATCCACTTGCGCACGGAAAGTGATGCGCAAATCATATTTACCTTGAGTCGTTCCGCCGAAACCTGTGTCTGGAATCGTCGGATCGTAGCTGTCGTTACCGCTTGCGCTGACACCAATGAAGTAAACGCCGGATGCCAATTGCTGTTGTATAAACGAATCATTGCTGAAGTAATTATCGCTACGGGAAACTAACTCCAAATCGCCGCCCTTGAGCACGATCGGACTGTAAGTTATATCGCGATTACCAACAAACGTTGCACCGCTGCCCCGCGCCAGAGTCACCTTCACCAACTTTGAAACAGCTGCATTGGCATTCAACGAATCAACAAACTGCGCCGCGGTCGTTTGTTGTCCCAAGGTGCTGTTGAGATCGATCGTAATAAAATTTTCAAAGACAATTATAATAGGCTGCGCGCCAACACC
>JANNNN010000634.1:0-11007 GCA_031398555.1 Planctomycetia bacterium
CCGTGCGCTGGCCGACATCTGCTTGGCTCTACTGAACTGCAACGAGTTCCATTATTTGTACTGAAGAGATCGCCATGCAACCACGATCTAACACATCAACAGTCTCGCTCTCGCGACGATCTGTACTCTATGGTCTTGGCGCAACGCTTGGTAGTGTCGCTTGCACATCGCTGTTCGCTGCACCAAGCCCGACAGAAAAACCTCTCGCACCCAAAGCGGCTCACCTGCCGAGCAAAGCCAAGAATGTCATCTTTCTGATGATGGAAGGAGGTCCGTCACATATCGACACCTTCGATCCCAAGCCAATGCTTGAACAAATGCACTTGCAGGAGTTTGTGCGACAAGGGAAGCAGAAGTCAGCAATGGAAAGCGGTAAACGCTACTATGTGAAAAGCCCTTTTCGCTTTATCAAAGCGGGCGAATCTGGCGCCGACATGGCCGACAATTGGACGGAGCTCGCGAATTTTGCCGATGAGCTATGTTTCTTTCGAGGCTGTACGGTCGACAGCGTCAATCATCCGACCGCCATGTATCAGATGAATTGTGGGAATCGCTTCGGGGGCGATCCCTCAGTCGGTGCGTGGGCGACTTATGGCCTCGGGAGCGTAAATCAGGACTTGCCGGGCTTCATCGTTTTGCCCGAGGTAAGTTATCCGCAAGGCGGCGCGGCGAATTGGAGTAACGGTTATCTGCCAGCCAGTTTTCAGGGGACGCCGCTACGAGCCAAAGGTTCACCGATCCTCGATCTGTTGCCACCGGAGGGCTTCAGTATAGAACGCCAACGGAACAGCTTGGACTTACTGAGTGATATGAATCGAATACACTCCGTCGAACATCCGCAGCACGAAGAACTGCGAGCGCGGATGGAAAACTACGAACTCGCTTTTCGCATGCAGATGCAAGTCCCCGAATTGCTCGATATCTCGAACGAAGATGCTCGGACTCAGACAATGTACGGCATCGGCGATGATGCTACAGATAGCTTTGGACGCAAGTGCTTGCTGGCCCGGAAACTGGTCGAGAAGGGTGTTCGGTTCGTCCAGTTGTACAACGGTTCTTGGGATAGTCACGACTACATACAGCGAGCGCATGGTAATCTCGTGCGTGGGGTGGACAAGCCGATTGCGGCGTTGATTCAAGATTTAAAGCAGCGTGGATTGCTTGATTCGACGCTGGTCGTGTGGTGCGGAGAATTCGGACGCACGCCCGACAACGGCGTACGGGGTGGAGTCGCGTATGGTCGCGATCACAACCCGAACGCCATGACGCTGTGGTTAGCTGGCGGCGGATGTAACGCCGGGCACACCATCGGCGCCACCGACGAACTCGGAATGCAAGCCGTTGAAGAAGTCCGCCATGTACGCGACTTTCACGTGACCCTTCTCCAATTACTAGGACTCGACGATAACCGACTGACCTACTATCACGCTGGCCGCTTCAAGCAACTCAGCCAATTCGGCGGAAAAGCAATCACGCCACTCATCGCATAGCACTCACAACTCAACTTGTTGTTCAACTGGCAACTTAATTGGCGCCTCCAGCAACTAAGCAACTGCATGCACAACTTTTCCCCGCAGTTTCGCTGCGCAGGATGCTCTGGCACGGTGCCGCACTGGAGCAAACGGGTAAACGAACCGCAGAGCGAAAAGGAATTCGAGTCAGTGCGATGGAGTATCACGCGTGGCAGTCCTTATGGGAATGAAGAATGGGTGGAATCAATAGCCCGTCGGCTTGGACTTGAATCGACTTTGCGACCACGTGGTCGGCCACGCATCCATAGTTAAACAAAGACTCCTGACACCTTTATTATCCTCACACATCTAAGATAATCAAATGCAAAAAAAACTTCAAAAATCCCCGCGTCATGACGCTCGACGCACTTGAAATTAATCGTTACATCTGACGCTTTCGCGTTAGTTAAGAAGTGTGCATGACAGCTCGCCACAATTCCCGCCCTTACGCGCGCAAACCTCAGTCTCGCAAGACGTTGCACACTCCCTTAAGCGACTTTTGACGGAGAATCACCTTGACCCTAGCATTTCGATTTCCTAATGTCGCTCCAAGAACCGTAAAGTCCCACCTAAAACCGCTCATCAGCCAACGTTATTCATGTTCTTGCCCATCCTGACAGGGTGGAGGAAGAGGAACCACATGGGAGCATGGATGCTAAATCGTCGAACGCATGTAGGCGCCGTCCTGTCCGTGCTTATCCAGCTGCTATGTATCTCGGCAAAAGCCCAAAATTTGCCTGCGATCGAATCTGCACGTCGTGAACTGAGTGTATCCGCCGCCCAAATGGGTCCACTGCAAGCGACGCTTATGCATCTGTTCCAGGGACGGGTTGCCGCTGATTCTGCAAAACCAAACCAAATCGAATTGCGACTTAATACGGGCGTGGTGGTGGTTGATTTTGCACCAGCCCAGCAGCGACTGGCGATTCAAGGTCCAGCAGCGCTTTCAAATGATATTGCCAACATTATTGCAGCACTCGCGTTGCCGTCGAGTGAAAAATTGGTGCGCATCGTTCCGCTCAATGACAATGGTCAAGTTTCGTTGACGAAGTCAGCGTTTATGCCGCCATCGGTTCCTACGCAATCAGCTAGCACAAAATTCAGCGTACCGAGTTTTCTAGGCTTGCGCCGAACACAGTTTACATCGGCTCTTCAAGATGAAAATCCTACCAAGCTAGGCACTCCCACCGACACTGCGAAACCCAATCAAACTCCCAGCCTACCGCTGCAACAGTTTGAAGGCGTGCAAGTTGAAATGTTGCCAGAGATCGACGCGATCATTTTGCGAGGTCGCGATCAGCAATTGAACGATCTTGCCGAGATCATCAAGCAACTTGACGAAGCCAGCCGGCTCATTCAACCCGAAATCGAAGTCCTTCCGCTACAACACATCAACTCAGATTCCATGGCGAAACTGATGGTTGAAACTCAAGAAAAACTAGTCGGCACACGCCAAGGCCGAGTCACCGTGAAGGCGATTGTTAAGCCCAACGCGCTGCTTGTTATTGGTTGGGGCGAAGCGATCAAAGCAGCCAGAGACTTAGTCACAAAGCTTGATCAACCCGTCGAACCCAATTCTCAGTTCGCGGTGTTTCAACTTCAACATGCTGATGCCAGCGAACTGCAAACTCAATTGAAGGGCTTTTTTACCAGCCGCGAAGGGCTCGGGCCAGTCATTCAATCCATGGTCGACGATCGCACTAACGCGGTTGTGGTCAACGCGGCGCCTCGCGACATTCAAGAAATACGACTATTGATCGAAAAGCTGGATGTGCCGCGGGGCGCATCCATGCAACATGCAAGGGTCTTTCAAATTCGCAATGGTCTAGCAAGTGACGTGGCTGAGGCCCTAACTAAGGCATTAACCGCGCCGACAACTGGCAAAAGTTCCAGCATCCAATTGCAGGACGAAGATGGGCGACCCATCGTAACCAGCGGCATCATGGGAACGAGTCAGATCACCGTGAACGAACGCAACAATACGATCATTGCCAAGAGTTCACCGGAAAACCTGCCCCTGATTGAGAAACTGATCGAACAACTCGATACGCCTGGGCAAGTTGCCAAGATTAAAATTTTCCCAGTGAAAAATGGCGACGCCGGCGCACTCGTCGAAACGCTTCGCGCTCTATTACCCGCTCAGGCACCTGGCGCCCCAGGCACATCGCAATTGTCGAGCTCACCTGACGAATCGGCTTTGCTGCCACTGCGTTTCACCGTAGACACCCGCGGCAACAACATCATGGTTGTCGGCTCCGATGGCGACTTGAAGATCGTCGAAGCTCTTATAGTGCGACTTGATGAAAGCGACACGATGCAGCGCAAAAGCACCGTCTATCAGCTAAAGAATTCACCCGCGGTCGATGTTGCACTGGCGATCAATGAGTTCTTGCGAAGCAAACGCGTGGTTGAGAATGCATCGCCGGGTTCGAACAACCCTTTCGAGCAACTGGAGAAGGAAGTCGTTGTTGTCCCAGAACCGGTACAGAACAAATTGATCCTCAGCGCGACACCTCGCTATTACGATGAAATCAGCCGTCTGATCGAAGAACTCGATCAACAACCTCCGCAGGTCATGATACAAGTCATGATTGCTGAGATCACGATCGGCGACACCGATGAATTTGGCGTAGAAGTTGGATTACAAAATTCCGTACTTTTTGATCGCAGCCTGCTGGGAGGCTTGTTGACGCGGACGAATACAGTAGCAACATCCACGCCCGCAGGTGTGGTAACGTCGACCGCACAGGAAATCGTAGCCGCCTCAAACACGCCAGGGTTCAACTTTAACTCCAATGACCCTTTGGGCAACAGCGGCTCTGCCAGAGCCCTTGGTTCCTCGGGTCAAGTTGGTTCTCAAGGACTTTCGAATTTCTCAGTCGGGCGCACCAACGAGGATCTCGGTTTTGGTGGCTTGGTGCTTTCGGCAAGTAGCGAGAATGTGAGCTTCTTGCTGCGCGCCCTCCAAGATTCACGTCGTCTAGAAGTACTTAGCCGCCCGCAAGTATTGACCCTCGATAATCAGCAAGCCTTCATCCAAGTCGGTCAGCGGGTGCCACGGATCGTCAGTTCAATCATCAATCAAAACGGCTCACAGAACAATGTGCAGTTGGAGAATGTTGGTCTGATTATCGGCGTTACGCCGCGCATTAGTCCTGAGGGTAACGTGGTAATGGAAATCGATGCTGAAAAATCGAAACTTGGGCCCGAAAGTGAAGGCATTCCTGTTTCGGTCTCGGCAAACGGTTCTGTCATACGTTCGCCTCGTGTCGACACCATCACTGCCCAAGCAACAGTCAGTGCAGCGGATGGCGAAACGATCATCCTCGGTGGATTGATTTCACGAAGCACGCGTACTGAACATCGCCAAGTTCCATGGTTGGGGAATATCCCAGTTCTAAAGTATTTCTTTAGCTATGATTTCAACCAACTCACGCGGACCGAGTTGCTGATCATCATGACACCCCACGTCGTACGTTCACAAGGCGATATGGAACGACTCAAGCAAGCCGAGTTTGCTCGTATGAGTTGGTGTGAAGCGGATATTTTTGATATTCACGGCGATGTCTATCCTTCAACAAACATGACCGTCGAAATGATGGATCGAGCCAACTGGGATGTTGTTTATCCAGATGTCGATCCTCGCGGTCGGCCTGAACCGGTTCTCGAATCATCTCGAGAAAATCAATTGGACTCATCCCAACCCAACAATCGCGTGCCTCGTAACTCGGAAGTCGTTCCACAGCCCAGTGAACTCCCTCCCCCTGTAGATCAATCAGCGCGAATCAATGCGAATCGCAACTCATTCAATCAAATTGGCGTGGGTACAGCCTTGGCGAATCCGCCTACCTCCGTGATACCTGCATCTGCCAGTTTTCCACAGATGCCACAAGTGCCTCAGGTCGGAGGCAACCGATGATGACTCAATTATCGAAAAAGTTAAGGAATTGCGAAGCGCGCAAGCTTTGCTTTCTCGCTGGCACTTTGCTACTCGCGATGACAACGGGTTGTCAAATTGCGCCAAAAGACAAAACACTCACATGGCCGTGGAGCAAGGATCAAGCTAAAGCACTCCCTGACCGCATGTTGCCGGTTTGGACAGACTCGGTCTTGCATCAGCCTAACCAGCCGGGCGTTCGTGGATTTGGTGGCCGAATCTACTTCTACGCAAAAGATGAAACAGACCCGATTGAAATCGATGGAAGCCTCGCAGTTTATGTATTTGACGCAGACGACATTAACTTAAACTCTCAAAAACCGCTTCGAAAATTCGTCTTTACGGCCGATCAGTTCAATGAGCATATGAGCAAGA
Organism: Planctomycetia bacterium; assembly: GCA_031398555.1. GTDB lineage: Bacteria > Planctomycetota > Planctomycetia > Pirellulales > Pirellulaceae > Aureliella. The sequence goes on from JANNNN010000634.1 coordinate 5,824, forward strand.
CGTCGATCGGCCCGTCCTACAGTATTTGGTTGCCGTGGAGTGAAGTAGGCGGTCCACCGCGACGCCTCAGCCTGATCGCTCGCTTTGAAGGGCGCGACGGCGGAACCACGATTTCAGATCCTACCATCAAACTCTTGCCTGGCGTTCCCGTTGAGGACCCAAGCGACGAAGTTGCCGCTGAATCCAAGACTAGTTCAAAGACTCCGTTTCGATTGAGTAGCCATCGAAAGAGAAATGATTTCAAGACTAGTAAAGACAAACCTGCTGACGACGCGCAAGAAGAAGCCAAGAGCGAAATCAAGACAATTGAGTTGCCTCCTAGTTTTAAGCGACACCTTCGCGGGGGTTCAAGCGAAGTAGTGAAGCCACTGGAAACAAAGACAAGCACTTCAAACGAGACTTCTGCGAAGCTAAACGCAGCAGAACCAGTTACCGATTCTACTGAACAGCAACCTGTGGACGCTGGGGATGAAGCAGTCGCCGCTCCAATTACCACTCAAGTCTACGACTATCGAACACGCAAACGCCAAGGCGTTTCGGCATTTAATTCTCCTAAGAATGATATTCGCCAAGGTCGTTGGATCAATTCTATTGCACGTGAGTAAATCATCACGTTTTGCGCAACTGGAACTGAGAGAATTGCCTTCTTGGCACTGCGAGCATTGCTGCTTGCCTCACGGCACTGAGAGCATCGATTCATGCCATCATGCCACTGAGAGCATTGCTTCCCATCGCCCTGTACTCGGGGAGAGGAGACCGAGGGGTGAGGGGCGCTCAATGGAAGCATGAACATTTGAGACAAATGTTCCACACTCTTGCTCAACACTATCTGACGGTCAGCTGATTCTCGACGCGATCGATGCCAGGTTCAAAACTCAGGACATTCGCTACTAACTCAGCAGTCCGTTTAGAATCGACTGAGCCTCTTAATATCGCAGTGCCACCAGCAACAATCACTTGAACACTATCGCCGCCGGCATTTTTGACACGACGCTGAACCTCCGCTGGCGCCGCAACGGCTGTTGAAAGATCGGCGCTTTTGGATTCCATGTCGAGCACCAAGCGGGGATAATACATACCTTTCGTCGGCTGCTTGGGCAAGGGTTTATTGACCTTGCCTGCATTGGTAGCTTCCAATCGAAAACTATCGGATGCGGCTGGCACTATACCGACTCCAATCGCTTGTCCTGATCCAACGAAGCCCGTGAGATCGTTGCGTCCGGTGCCCACAAATTCCTGCCGTGTGCGATTGCCGCGAATGAACCGTTCATTGCCGCCCAACAAGCCCGCGCCAACTCCGCCAGCCTGTCCCGGTTGACCTGTAGGAGCACCCAAGGACGTCGTTCCCCGCGCGCCTTGGTTGGGATTGCTAAATGGACTTCGCAATTGCGATGGCGAGGACCCAATGGTTTGATTGCCAAACAACTGCGCATAGGCTGGAGTTTGCGCAGCGCTAAGAATCAAAAGTGTGCCGCACAATCCTAAAACAACAACGCGCGAACCAATCATAACTTCACTCCCAAATTCACATCAACAGGCGGCGAACACACTTCGCCGATCGATTGTCCCAACGTGATCCAATGCGGATCTTGATTGACGCGCACCAGCACTTTATCGGCCAGGACTTCGACTACCGCTATATCATGTAACGCCACTGGAATCTGATTGCCTGCAGTAATGGTTCTGATTGTACCGATTCGGTCGACTTTGAACCAAGCTTCGGCTTTTCCATCGCGGTTGAAAGTGATCGCTTTAAGCTGAATGTCGTTAAGGGCTTTCGCAAAGCCTCGTGCGAAAACATTGCGTCTGACCAGGTCGCTATAGCCGCTCAAGTTCTCCGAGTCGTTGGACCATTCGAGATCGCAAAGTTGATCTTTGTTCAGTGACGCCTCGAGACAGAGTACTTCTATTGCCAGGCTCGTATCGAGTTGCCCTTCATTGCCGATCGGATTGAGCGAGAGTGAACGAATTTTATGCAAGTGACCGGCACTTCGAAAATCGTTTAAGAATGACGCTAGTTTCGCAAGTGTTGCTTGACCGCGCAGCGAGTACGCGATTCTATTCCCGACGCGAACTCGTTTGCCTTTTTTTGTTCGCGAACGTAACTCTATCGGCACTGGCTGAGCCGCATCGACAGCGGTTGAAACCAACTGATGCTTTTCAATTAAGTCTAAAAGCCATTCTTGATAAAGCGATCGAGCGAGCTGAGCGTCGTATGGAAGTGCCCTAGCTGCATAGCCATCCAGGCGTTTGCCGAGTCTCTGAGCCACTAACTGATCACTTTTTGTATCAGCCATGCCACGTGTGACCGTGTCAAGTTTTGCGTTAAGCTGCTGAGACGGTTGTTCGATCCACGAGCGATATAGGGAGTCGCCGCCGTACAATCCGAAGACGGCGAGTCCAGCGATCAATAACCACTTAATTCGCGGAGTCATTGTGGCTTCTCCGTCAATGTAGGTTCAACTGCTGCGTCAATGGGTGGAGTCACCAATGCGACCGCTTTGGGCTTGTACACTTTTGCCCGAGTGACGGCTTCAACTGGGAAGACGATGCGAGTTTCGAATTGCCACGGATACTCGGCAGATTCCGGATTTTGGCTGATCTGCTTGCTTGTCACGCCATACTTTGCGCTGCGAATACTACCTTCAAATTGCGAAATATTCTCCTGCTTTGCAACTTGGACTGCCAAGTCGATGACTGCGGTGTTTGAATTCGCAGAAGCGGTTAGTCTTCGCACTGTGGCATTCTGTCCGTCGGGCAGTCGTTTAGACAACTCGTTCAATTCATCGATCCAGTCGACTTGATCCGACAACCAATTTTCAACCGCCGTAACCTGATCAGCTTTCTCTTGGTATTTAGCGGTAACTTTTCTCGCGTTCAACAATTCGCCGTCGAGTACCTGAACTTCTTCGCTCAACCGTTTCACGTCGGACAACAAAAAGTAAATCCCGACAGCAAGCCCCATTGCGGCCGCAGCACCGAGCGCGGCCCAACGGACCATCGGGTTGGCCACCTTAGGCGACTTCTTGGGTGCCAGGAGATTAATGGGTAACTCATCATTGAGGTACTCCCAGGCGGCCCCTGCATTGGCTGCGGAAGCAAGTTTCATCGCTCCTTCGGATTGCTCCTGGGGCTCAACTTCCCAACCAATCAAGGGATCGACGGGTTGAATCGTTATGTGTTCGTGATCTTCGAGGGCCTGTGCGACTTGATAGGAGGCTTCGCACGTCGTGTAGACAAACCAACTGAAGGGCAGATCGGCAACCTCATGGGGCAGAAGAGCCAAGCATCGTTGCGACTCCAACCAAATCTGCTCGGCAACTCGAGCGGGATCCTCCGGATTGATACGAATTGAACGAAGTAGAATCGGTTCCGCTCCACGACAAATGGCCAATTCGGCTTCACTTGTGTACAGGTGAACGGAAACGGCCAATGTATTTTCGGGGACCTGTCTACGCCGCAATATTCCAAGTGGCGATAGTTGTCGCGAACAGATTGCTACCGCGCGAAATCCTGCACCGGTGATCTGCGACTGTAGCGTGCGCTGAACACTCGCAGGCAACGCAAAGGCCAACACCTGCACTCCAACGGGCGGTTTTGGCTCAGTATCCTCAAGTTGACTTGAACTTGAATTTGGCAGGACATAAAAGTCAATGGCCGGTGGTTCGTCTGCTTCGCCGAGTTGCTGTTCAACTTCACTTGCAACTAGGGCAGGGAGTTCACTTGCGTCCGATGGCGGTAACGTCAAAGTCAACACATCTAATTCTGGCCGCGACAGTAGAACAACGAGCCGCTGAATGAAGATCGAGTGTTCGCGAAAGTGATTGGCTAGTGCCACGAATGGATTCGCGACATCTCCGTGCGCGACGGAACCTACATCAGCCAAAGAGAGTTTCTTCGACTTGCGAGTGATCACCAAGAAATGAAGGTTTTCGCGATCCCAGTGAACGACTGCAACACGACTGTTGCCACGTGACGCTCCGGCACTCGATCGATTCCAATAACGGTGGACTTGACCGAGTTCAAGCAAATGGGGAATAAGTTCTACAAGTTTCATTGGGAAAGGCTATTTAACTGGTCCATGGAAAAACCACGATCCCATGGATGCCAGATTTGAAGGTTGCGAATTTGAGCGGGGATTTGGCGAGCGTCGATCATCGCAGTGCAGCGATAAACGGGGCTGAGGTTGTCGCGGTAGCCGACAGATTGGACTGAGTAAACGTCGTTGCGACTGGTAATAAAAGGTTCAATTGTTTTTAGTCTTGCGAGATCCACTGCACCGCCGTCTAATAACCAAGCGATTGTGTCATGTGGCTCAGTATTCGCTATCTCCGAGTTGGATGTTCGTTGCTGAACAATACGCTGCGCCAAAGCCGAATCGATGCCTGGTACACCCGACAAAACGATCGCTGAAGCTTCTGAAACATCGACACGACCGGTAGTAAACGGACTCGGATCCACAGTGGACGAATCGAGCACCCTTCCAAGATAGTTGCGGACCTCCGACAGGTCACTCGAAAATGGATTGCGAAACCGTTTTGAGGTCACTTTGCTTTTACCATCCGTAGTCGGTTGCGGATTGGTAACCGGCATCTGGACCATAGCTCCCACAAGGTCTAAAGGGCTCTTGAATGAATAAGAAGCCGGTTTACTGAAATCTGGACTTGTCGTTTCAGTTCCCGCAGGCGTCGCTTCGCCAGGTCCTTGCGCGTTGGCTGCTGGTCCATACTGTCGCATTGCAATCACAAAGTTTGCCCAATCAGCGGGCCAAACAGCGATCAGTTTTTGATGCAATGACGGAAGGCTGGTTTCGTTTAAATTGATCCGCGGCTGTCCGGTCCGAGTTTCGTTGCGCCCGCCGCTGTGCCAAGTCACATAACGTTGCCATGCCGGCGGTAGTGCTGCTGAAGGTGAAGCATTGGTTGCCGCTAAATTTGTAGACGATGCCCGTGAACCGCCCTGTTGCTGCGCAAACAATTGCTCCGACAATCGATCTTCGAGCGCATCAAGTCGATAGTTTTGGTTAAGATCGCCGCCGTACCACATCGACTTCAATTGATCCGTGTCAGCCTGTTGGTTACTGTTTTCGCGATTAGCCTCGAGTCGATCGATTAATGAGCTGCTTCCATTGGCCCCACCGCTCTGCTTGATTATCCCCAAGCTTCGAAGCCACGTGTCGACGAG
>JANNNN010000708.1:0-2935 GCA_031398555.1 Planctomycetia bacterium
CGAAGCGGTTAGTTTCTTGAAGACGATCAAAGAAATCATTGAAGACCCGACGCGTTTGTTCCTCGAAGTTTAATTGAAGATTACGCCGCTAAAGACTTATGACGCAACCCGATCCACATGTAGTATGGCACGCTCATTCGATTGACCGCGAGAGCCGACAGCTGAGAATGGGCCATCGCGGCTGCGTCGTCTGGTTTACAGGCCTAAGTGGGTCGGGAAAGAGCACAGTTGCTAACGCCGTCGACGCCCTGCTTTTCAAGCGTGGTATCCATACCTTTCTGCTTGACGGTGACAATATTCGTCATGGTCTGTGCGCTGGCCCAAATCTGCTTAGCGAAGAGCATGGAGCCGATTTTGCTCAACGGTTTGGACTCGGTTTTGGCCCGTTGGATCGCGAAGAGAATATTCGTCGTATCGGAGCAGTGGCTCAATTGCTGGTTTCCGCCGGCTTGGTGACTTTAACAGCCTTCGTCAGCCCCTATCGACTCGACCGAGATCGCGTTCGCAAATGGGTCGAAAAGCACGGCCAGCCGGGCGATTTTATCGAAGTGTTTGTCGACGCCCCGCTGGAAGTCTGTGAAAGTCGCGATCCAAAAGGACTTTACAAACTCGCGCGCGAAGGAAAAATTCCAAATTTCACTGGCATTAGCGACCCGTATGAAGCGCCGAATTCACCCGAACTGCATCTCGATGCTGGTCAGCGAACCCCCTCGCAGTTAGCGAAACTAGTTGTAGCCGAACTCGTTCGCCGGCAAATTATTTCTCAGGTTGAATGAAATTTCCGATATCGGATAGATGTGGTAGCTGGTTTTATTAGAAACCGCGGAACATAAAGTTTAGCCGCTGCTACAGCCATTGATATCAATACTATTGGGTTCGCTGGTATTTTTTTATTGTCCGTTTGCCTTACTTTGGCTGCTGCCGGTTTTTAACGAAACCAGCTACCTGCCCCGCACCGAGTCCTCACAAAGTCAGCAACGTGCCTATTTGTGAAATCCGACTAGATAAACTGAAGCGACTGTTCCGATAAGTGAAGCTGGGTTTCGGGTCCTTTCGTTCACAGCGTCCACCATATGAACTCACCTGCTTTTTTGCTAGCTTTGGCACCAGCCGCGACAGCCGTGGCAGGTAAGACATTATCAGTAGCGAAAAGTACGGGAGAATCCTTCGCGTCTATGATGGGTAATGTGTTCGATGCTTCGACTGGCCCAGTTCCTTCAGGCGTGGAAGCAAAGCCAACCCTGGCCGAAACGTTGCAGTCGCTGGCCAAAGAACTTCGTAGTTGGCTGAGCGAAAAAGGGGTGGGAGAAAACTACGCCATCGATTTCCATCTTGCGGCTGATGGTCAATCAGAATTCAGCGTCAGCGGCGACTCGGCCAATGAAGTAAAACAGTTGCTAGCAACAGATTCACGTTGGCTCGACAAGCTGGGACAGCTAGCATTGACGATGCAAGCGAAATCTGCGCAGCTCAGTCGTGACTTCACATCTTCATCTGTGTCGATTGAAATCGATCCTCGGCGCGCAAATGCGTTCTGATCGCATGACTTAATATTGACCTGAACGTTGCATCCCCGCTACCGTCTGAGTCAACCGCAAAGAGTAGTCGTCACTGCTCCTGTATTCATTGGATTCCCGTAGGTCAAGGATGACCAACATGCAAAAAGCTACCCAGAATATCCCTTCCGTTCCGCTTCTCGATGTCAATCGCGGCAATCACTTGCTTCGCGATGAAATAGTCGCAGCCCTGGCTGAGGTCGTTGATAGTGGCAAATTCCTGCACGGTCCACAAGTCACGGAACTTGAGACGCAGATCGCCAAGCTGTGTCACACGAAGCATGCGATTGGCTGCGCTTCGGGCAGCGACGCGTTGCTACTCGCCTTGATGGCTCTTGAGCTTGAGCCAGGCGACGAAGTGATCGTGCCGAGCTTTACGTTTTTCGCAACTGCCAGCTGTGTGGATCGACTTGGATTAAAAATCGTATTCGCGGACATTAATCCACAAACGTACAATATTGATCCAGCAGCCATTGAATCCTGCATTACCAATCGCACTCGCGCGATCATTCCGGTGCATTTATTTGGTCAGTCGGCTGAGATCGATGTGATCTGTAAAATAGCAGCCCGCCGAGACATTCCGGTGATTGAAGACGCTGCTCAAGCCATTGGCGCTGCCTATCACGGGCGTCCAATCGGTAGCTGGGGCCAGATAGGCTGCCTAAGTTTTTATCCGACGAAGAACCTCGGGGGGCTGGGCGATGGCGGAATGTTGACGACTAGCAGTGATTCACTCAACGAGCGTATGCGATTATTGGCCGCGCACGGTATGAAGCCGCGATACTACCACTCTGCGGTCGGTATCAACAGTCGACTCGATACGCTTCAGGCTGCCGCGTTGCTGGTTAAGACTAAGCGACTAGATGCGTATTCATTGGCGCGACATGGCAACGCGAGCCGTTACTCGACCATGTTCGAGCAGTCGGGGCTTTCGCAAAAGCTTGGCTTGCCATTCCAGGATCCCGCCGCATTTCACGTCTGGAATCAATACAGCCTACGCATTGGCGAAGGCCGTCGCGATGCTCTCAAGACTTACCTACAGCAGAATGGGGTCGGCTGCGAAATCTATTATCCGGTGCCCTTGCACAAGCAGCAGTGCTTCCAAGGCAAGAGTTGTGCGCAAGTCGACTTGCCGGAGACCGATCGCGCCGCCCGTGAGATCCTCCATATTCCTGTTTACCCCGAGCTGACTTCATCCGAGCAGCATCGTGTGGTGGACGTAATCGACCAATACTACCGCGCAGCCTACAACAAAGCCGTAGCATAGGCTTCCAGCCTGTGTCTTCAACCGCCTTAATCAACTATCACTCTTATAAGTGGCAGGTGCCCGCGTCGCGGCTTACTTCAGACGACGTTCAAAGTACTCGAAAAGTGCCTTG
>JANNNN010000722.1:0-1811 GCA_031398555.1 Planctomycetia bacterium
TTATAGATTTCACTTCACTAATCACTACGCCATCTTGTAGGGTTGTCCGGATCAAGTCGCCCGGTGCAACCGACTGATAAGATGTTAGCGGAGTGATCGAATCATCGACCTGCGTCAAGCTATAACCGCGCGCCAATACTCCGAGCGGCGAAAGCGCGGCCGTGGCTCGGGCCATTCCGCCAAGTTTCTCGCTCTTAACGTTCCAGACGTTCCAAATTGCTGCGCGGGCTCGCAAATCAATCTCATCAACCACTTGACGACGCTGCTTATGAAGCTCATGCGGTCGCGCCAATACACTCCGATCGGACATGTATCCCAGCCGCTGCTTCAAATGCTTGATGCGATTGAACATTGCCCCCCGCGAGCGACGAGCGAGTTGCTCGACTTGCTGAATCACTTCATCTTGATTCGGTAAAACCAATTGTGCGGCATGCGTCGGAGTCAACGCACGCAGATCAGCGGCTAAATCGCAAAGCGTCACATCGATCTCATGACCCACTGCCGAGACTGTCGGTATCTTCGAGGCAGCCAACGCTCGCACGACCGATTCTTCATTGAAGCACCACAGATCTTCCATGCTGCCGCCGCCCCTGCCGACGATCAAAAGATCAAGTTTTGGGAGCAGCTTTTGAGCGACTCGAATACCTCGGACAAGATCTTCGCTAGCACGTTCGCCTTGTACCCGAGCCGGTATGACCGTCAGACAAATATCTGGCCAACGCGACCGAGCGGCTTCGAGGAAGTCATGGAGGGCCGCACCGGTGGGGCTGGTCACAAAGCCAATTCGCTTTGGGAATTTTGGAAGCGGTCGCTTAAGGGTAGGATCGAAAAGGCCCTCTGCGGCGAGCTTCTTATGCAACTGCTGGAAGGCCAACTGTAGCGGTCCGATCCCCTTGGGTTGCAACTGATTAATGATCAATTGATAGCTGCCGCGGGGTGCATAGACTTCCACCGCGCCACTGCAGATGACTTTCAAACCGTCTTTAAGTTGAAATGGCAATCGTTGAGCTGTTGTTCTCCAAATTACAGCACGAATCTGACTCTGCTCATCCTTGAGCGTAAAGTAGATGTGGCCGCTGCTCGGTCGACTGAGATCGGAGACTTCGCCCGTGACCCAAATCTTGGGAAGCGACTCTTCAACCAAGTGCTTGATGTAGAAATTCAGTTGGCTGATACTCAGCGGGCGATCGCCCGACGCTCCGGGCGGTGTGCCGTCTTGCTCTGCATCTCGCATCGAGTGCGTCCTGGAAGCGAGTTTTTTCGGTTTGACTTTTTCAATTTACTGTTTTGCGACCCTCAAAAGTGGCAAAGCAGCGGCTGGCGCTGCTAACGTCACGCTGCAAGCGTCCATTGCGGACGCTGCCAGCGTCCGCCCCGTAGGGGTCACTTCAAAGGTTTGGAGTTTGGCCGGATAAAGATTCCAGAAGCGTCAATTTGGAGTATATCCAACTCTGTTAGCAGCTTAGCGTGTCCCGTCACGACAACGTCTTGATCTTTGGCGACGCCGAGCAATTTCTGGGCATCCTGCTTGATGATTTCCCCCTTATTGTCTAAGAATCGAACGAGGCAGCTTTTTGCGTTCTCGAGTCGACGTTTGCAAAACGGGCAATCGCCAGGATCATGGTTGTGGGCAGGGTCAGGAGCCTCTGATAGGACCATCGTCGCTTGCTCCGCATCAAATGGCTCTGACGTACCTGCATTGATGCGACCCAGCAAGGTTACTTCTGGGTTGTCCGCTATGCTCGCTACCGCTGCTTCGATGGAAGTAGGTCCGATAGGCTCTTCAGACAATACAAATCGCTTTCCGATCT
>JANNNN010000770.1:0-9185 GCA_031398555.1 Planctomycetia bacterium
AGTCCCGCGTTCGGCATGCACATCACCGGGATGTGCGCGAACTTCGACAGGTGACGAAGGTGTTCGCTCATCTCGGCGGGCCCGGTGGCGCAGTTGAGGCCGATCATGTCGATGCCGAGCGGCTCGAGCGTGGTCAGAGCCGCCGCGATCTCGCTGCCCATGAGCATGGTGCCCGTGGTCTCGACCGTGACCTCGACGAAGATGGGCAGCCGGATGCCGGTCTCGGCGATCGTCTTCAACCGGAGGCTAACGCTTTCCGGCTGATAAGTCACCTGCGATATAACATTTTCACTTCAATTTCTAAGCGGGACGCTCTCGCTAGCGTCCGGGTTTCTGCCATGGCTGCCGAGTGCCAGCTTACTGCGGCTAATCCCAAAGTTAAATTGTGCTCTCGCACTGGGAAGTTAGCTGCGGCTCACGCCGACAGCTAACTGCTTACATCGCTTTGCGGCTCGTATCCCGACTATCGCCTTCCGGCGAATGTGCGTACTCAGCGCAAGCCGCGCCGAAGACTTCGCGCACCGCGATCACGGCTACGGCCATAGCCACTCTCACCTTCCAATTCGGAAATGAATGATTGCGAATACTCCGCAAAATAAGCATCTCGCGCCGCAGCGTTTTCACCTTCACCTGCGCCAAGCTCTGGAGGCGTTGACATATTTAAGTTTGAATCAACGGGATTGCCGCTTGACTCTATCTCAGGAGGTGGCGCCCCTAGCGAATCTGAATTGGATCGACTCTTTGAGTTCAATTGATTGATGACAAGCAAGGCATCGATCGGGCTGAGTTTACGATCATTGTTAACGTCATCATAAATCCATGCTACAGAACTCAGACTACTACCGCGTTGCAGTGCATTAATTCGATTGATAACCAGCAGCGCATCAAGCGGCGTAGTGACTCCGTCACTATTAACATCCGTCGCAGCAAACGAATTAAACGATGGATTGATCTCGGTGTTAATGTACTGTTCATTCACCACCAACGACGATTCCGCGGTCATCTCGTCGTCACTGGGGCCAGGCGGATCAGCGATCCCTTGTGGGTTCGTATTACCTGCCGCAAGGGCATAAGATTTGGAAGCAACCAATCCACCCGAAGTCGCACCCGTTGCACCACTGTACTCATAGATCCGATCCGTCGAATTATCGACGATCCAAATCTTGTTTCCGCCGGCTGGATCAATGGTGATTCCCGTCGGTCGAGCATTGGCGTAATCCAGTTGCCAGCGTCCCAAATAAGCCCCTGATAAAGTGTATTTGTATACCATGTCGCCAGCTCCACCAGCGAGGTTTCCTTCATTGACTACCCAAATATAAGTTCCGTCCGTTGTCAAATCAGTTGGGTTGTTGTTGTACCAATTTAGGGCGAAAGATGATGCCTGAAGCACCGAAGCTCCATTGGCAATAGTTGTACCGTTAGGATAGTAGTACACTCGATCTGTTACGTCATTCACTGTCCAGATATGACTCCCGTTGGTTGTCACACCTTGAAGCCCGCTGATTCCAGACGACCAATTAGCAACATGCACGCCAGCGCTGGTGTAGTTGTAAATTCGGCCGTTCGTGTCGCCAATCCAGACATTTGAACCAGAAACGTTCGAAGTGATGCCTCGTGGATTTGTTGAGGCGATCGCAAAATCCTGCGTCGGCGTGCCAGCGCTGTTGTACTTGTATGTTCTGTTGGCATCGTCATCAACGCTAAAGAACTTGGTTACTGAAAGCGATATCGGAACCATCGCGCACACACCTAATTCGGCAATCTTAAATTGATCATTGGGTGAAGCCTCAAGCATATTGGCCGATATTACGAGGACGTTGCCCGTTTTATCACTTGCGTTTATGTCCGCTGTTCGAGTCTTTCCCGCTCCGAGATTCACTTCGGAAAAGCCCAAGCCCGATAGGAATGAGTCTGAAAGTGTGTAATGACTGTTAAAAGCATTAGACGCATTGCCGATCCATACTTTGATATCGCTATCACCGGAAACATAGCCCAGGAAAGCGGTATCAACTGTTACAGCTTGAGAGAATTCAAATAGGACGTAGTTGTTTCTGCCGAGGTTGTCGACAGTGTGCGTGTTGCCTGAACCATTCCCTTCACTCGTGTCGGTTACTCCCAGTCCACCTCGATAGCGTCCCACGTAAGCGGCGGCCCAACCGCCTGCCGCATCGCGGCTGAACGCGCTCGCCTTGGCTGAAATGCTGCCGGATGCGAAAGTGATGATATTGCCTGCCGTGCCATTGGTCGAAGTGTTACCCTCAAGATACAAGCTCACGCAAACTTTTGTTGTATCTAAGTAGTAACCAAAATCGACGGTCAAGTCGATACTGCCGGATGCAAGTTGAGCCGGCGAAGTTGCGGACGGATTTACATTACTGTCCAACGCGCGATCCGTGCCGACAAGCGTCGAGCTAGCTGCATATCCGCTGAGCGGACCACCAGCAGCGAAGTTGGACGCGGCAACTCTGACTTGATAGGTGCCTGGTGGCAAGGAACTGAAACTGTACGATCCGTTGGTAGCCGTCGTGGTGGTGAGACTCATGGCCGCTCCACTGCCACTAGTGCCGGTGAGATCGATGGTAACGCCACCGATTCCTGCCTCAATCGCATCCTGTAAGCCATCTTTATCGAGGTCATGCCAAACGAAGCTACCAATCTGAACAGACTTGTAAAATCCCGCATCAATCGTTGCGTCAGTTTGCCCCGACCCAAGAGTGATGATGTCAGAAACTAGCGCATCGCTGTCGAGTGACGTATCGTTACCTAACTTGCGAGGACTCGCGTTGGTGTAGCCGGACGGCAGACCGAAGGACGCTCGATATTGTGTTCCAGGCACCAAGCCGGTGAAATTATAAGAACCGGTTGAACTGGTAATTGCGGAAACGACCGTGTCGCCAACGCCGTTTATGATTGAGTCTGCACCGCCTCCTGTTAGTGTTACCGTAGCACCGGAAATCCCTGGCTCATTCGAATCTTGAATGCCATTGCCGTTCAAATCATGCCAAACGAAATTACCAAGACTGGCTGGCTGTTGCACGCTCGGGGTGCAGAGAGTCAATTGACCAAGCTTAAAACGATCCTCCGGAGAAGTATCACTAGCATCGGCGGCGATAACTATGACGTTACCTGAAATGCCGTTCGCGTTCAGGTCTGCAAGTCGTGCGGTAGTCAGCGTTGTCCAGTTGTATTCGGTGTACAGCCCGGCAAGCAACGAATCGCTGAGCGTTTGGTGACTGCTGAATGCGTTGGGAACCGTACCAATCCAGACCTGCATATCACTATCGGCTACCACATAACCAAGATAGGCGGTGTCGAGCACGACCGTCTGATTGAATTCGAACAGAATGTAGTTGTCTCGACCATCGAGGTTATCGACAGTATGCGTGTCGTTTTCGCCACCACCTTCGGATGAGTCGGTGACCCCAAGGCCGCCACCGTAGCTGCCTAGATAGGCACTCGCCCACGCGCCACTGTTTCGATCACGACTAAATCCGCTCGCATTCACCGAGATCGCGCCCGAGGCAAAAGTCCGTATATTGCCAATCGTTCCGACAGTGGATGTATTGCCGTTGAAGTCCAAAACCGTACAAATTTGGCTCGTTTTCAGCCCTGCGTCAATGGTCAAGTCGTCGACGCCTGAGGCGAGCACAATGATATTGGACTTGCCAGTTGTGTCCACATTGCTGTCGGTTGCCAGAGTTGCACTTAGGGCAAACTGAGTTGTAAACAATAGATCTGCAGGAGCAGTGACTTTGACATAATAATTGCCTGGATCGATGTCATTGAATAAGTAGTACCCAGGCTTGCCACTAGTATCGCTTGCAGTCACCACTGGCGAACCGACTTGGGTTCCGGCGCTCGTATACAAAGTAACAGAAACGCCATTGAGACCTGAACTTGCGGGCTCGTTCTGGATGCCGTCGCCATTGTCGTCGCGCCAGACATAGTTACCGATGCTGGCCGAAGGGGTTATGGTGATCGTTACGTCGTCGTCTTCACGAACCCCCGGTGCGTTGCCAGGAATTGAGTCGGAGTCTGGTTGGCCAGCCGTCTGAATTTGGGTCGTGCTGGTCTTGATTCCGCCGACAGCCACGGTCGCTATGATCTGTAAAGTAACGCTTGCACCAGGGGCAATCGATCCAATTGTCCAGACACCAGTGGCGCTATTGTATGAACCTGTACCACTGCTGGATACAAACGTCATGCCAGCCGGCAATGCATCCTGAACGGTTACACCTGTCGCCGTGCTTAAGCCAGTGCCGTTCGTTACCGTCGTTGTATAGGTCACGTTCGTACCGACTCGAGGCGTTGAATCGCTAACTGTCTTCGTCAGGCTAAGATCAATCGGTCGTACACCGGCATCACTGCTCAGATTGTCGAGCCCAGACTGAAGTCCAAATATGTTGGATTTGCCGTTGATATCCACGTTACTATCTGTCGTCGGCGTTCCTGGCAAGGTGGCAAACTGAGTGGTAAAAACCTGGTTTGCCGGAGCGGTTACCACGATGTAATAGTTGCCCGGGGCGATATCTTTGAACGAGTAGTAGCCCGGGTTTGCGCCGTTGCTGACCGTGACCGTCGGAGATCCAACTTGTGTCCCACCGCTAGCGTATAGCGTCACAGTTACGCCGTTGATGCCGTACGATGCCGCCTCGTCTTGAATTCCATTATTATTCACATCACGCCAAACATAGTTGCCAATATTGGCCGACGGTGTGAGGCTACTCGTAGAGTCGTCATCTTCACTTACTCCAGGTGCGTTACCAGGCGTGGAGTCGAAGTCGGGTTGGTTGACCATCTGTATTTGAGCTAAATTTGTTTTAGTTCCGCCGTTGGCAACCGTCGCAACGATCTGCAACGAGGCACTAGCTCCGGGTGCAATCGTTCCGATCGTCCAAGTGCCCGTTGCATTATTGTACGAACCCGCACCGCTGCTGGATACGAAGGTCATACCGACCGGCAGCATGTCCTGAACCGTAACACCAGTTGCTTCGCTGAATCCGTTTCCGTTCGCGACAGTCAATGTATACGTAACGTTGGTGCCGACGCGTGGCGATGGATTGCTAACGGTATTGGTTAGCGATAAATCAATCGGAGCAAAACCCGCGTCGATGGATAAGTCGTCGACACCCGAGGCAAGTGCGAAAACGGTTGACTTGCCCGTGCTATCCACGTTGCTGTAGGTGGCGGGCGTTCCTGGCAGTCCAGCAAACTGCGTTGTAAATACTTGGCCCGCCAGCGGGCTCACCACAACATAGTAGTTGCCTGGGTTAATGTCGCTGAAATAGTAATAACCGGGATTTCCACCAAAGTCTGCAGACGTGACAACAGGCAGTCCGACTTGCATTCCAGCGCTGGTGAAAAGTGTTACCGTAACTCCGTTGATGCCGTAAGTGGCACTCTCATTTTGAATTCCGTCTTTGTTCACGTCACGCCAAACATAATTTCCAATGTTGGCTGAAGCGGTGATGCTTACCGTCGCATCTTCGTCTTCGTGAACAGCGAGTGCGTTGCCCGGAGTCGAGTCAATGTCGGGCTGATCAGCGGTTTGCACCTGGACCACGTTTGTCTGCGTTCCGGCTGTCGATACAGTTGCCACGACTTGGAGCAGCACGGAGCTACCAGGGGCTACCGTGCCTACATTCCAAGTTCGCGTTGTGGGGTTGAAGGCGCCTCCTGAATTATCAGAAATGTAAGTAAGTCCTAATGGCAAGACATCCGAAACCGTGACCCCGGTAGCGGCGCTTAACTCCGTTGGATTGCTGACGGTGACAGAGTAAGTGACCGTTGAGTTTACCGGTGGCGTGGTGTCCGTCACTGTTGAAATAAGTGATAGATCGATAGGACGCAAACCAGCATCAATCGATAGCTCTTCCATTCCTGCACCCACGCTGAAAACCGCTGTCTGCCCGGTAGGGGTTGCGTTGCTGTCCGTCAACGTGCTGCCAACTGAAGGCGTCGTAAACACTTGGCCGGCAGGTGCTGTAAACTTGACGTAATACTGCCCAGGCGTAAGGCTGTTGAACAGGTAGTAACCGGGGTTGCCTAACCCGTCATCGCCCGTAATGACGGGCCCGCCAATCTGGGTGCCTGCGGCGGTGTAAAGCGTCACTGTTACACCGTTTATCCCAAAGTTAGCCGCTTCGTCTTGAATGCCGTTGTTGTTTACGTCACGCCATACATAGTCACCGACCTTTCCAGACTTATTGAATCCTTGATCGACATCACGATTTACTTCGCCAGGCGCCAAGGTGAACTCGGCTGTAATAAGTGAAACGCCCAACCCATCGCTGTCATCTTTGTCATCGCGGCCCGGAGAGTTACTTGGCACGTCGGCCGGGCTAGCGACCTCGAAGCCTACCGGTCGGTCAAATTGGACTTGATAATTCCCAGGAGCTAAGTTCCTGAAAAAGTACTGTCCAAACTCATCCGTCGTTTGAACGTCAATCTGGCTGCCACCCTGAAGCAGCCTTACTGTCGCACTGCCAATTCCGCCTTCGGTGTCAACTTGTAGTCCATCCGAATTTACATCCCACCACACAAACGATCCAACACTTGCGGTCGGAACCAGCCCCGCATCAATCGAAAGATTGGGAACCCCGGCTGGGAGTGTAAAGGTGTCTGACTTACCATTCTTGTCAACATTGCTGTCGGTGCTTCGGTCGCTACCTTGGAAGGGTATCGAAAATGCCTGCCCTGTTGGGGCCGCAACTACGACGTAGTAATCCCCTGGAGCGATATCATTGAATGAGTAATAGCCGGGGTCACCCACTAAGTTGTTTGTGGTCTGTGTTGGTGAGCCGACCAGGGTGCCAGCGCTCGTATATAGCGAAACGACTACACCATTGACGCCATCGCTCGGACTCTCGTTTTGGATGCCGTCAAAGTTTGTGTCATTCCAAACATAGTCGCCAATACTGACCGCCATCAACGTTCTCGCCTCAAGCGCTTCAATACCCCGTAAACCTTGACGGAGAGCTCGACGGCGACTGGTCGTTTTTTTGAAAAAAGGGCTAGCGGTATGAGTATTTCGTTTCATCGTCTACCTCAACAAAGTTAATTCTAAATCCATGAACGCGTCCTGCAAGTTGCGGTGGTACGCCACGGAAAATGGTCGGACCTCGCTCCTGAAACGCTTGCTATCGCAATTGCCGAAGTACGGAAACCTGAGTTTTCCTATTCGGTGCCCTGGGTAAGCTGGCGCGAATATGCCATTTATAAAGAAGCGCTTGAGTCCGCTTCAACGCGACTAAGCGGGATTTTTGATATTTCTGCAGTAAAAAAGAAGTATTTTCTGTAATTACAGCGAGAATCCGCGTATAGATTCTCAAAACGACTACGGCGTTTGAAAATGCCATACTCGTTTCAGTAACGATTACTCATCTAGACTGGCGGTTCCCGCATGGCCACTTCAATTGCTAGTAACGGCGGCCAGCTCTTGGACAGTTGCAAGACGACTCCGCCGCTGCTACAGCCATGGATATCAATACTAGTGGGTTCGCTGGTATTTTTTTATTGTCCGTTTGCCCAACTGTAGATTTTAAAGCGTGATTCACTGATCCTGACGAAGAATCCAGATATCCGTCACATAGTGACGCTGCCGCCAATTAAGGTGTTTTTCATCTAACTGAGCCCACGTTAACTCAACTTTACCGTCAGCGACCGCGCTGGCAGGCACTTCGAATTCTTGCTCTACAACCTGGTCGAACTGCTCACCAGTACGAATTTTTTTGGCTAGCTCCCCATCAATTTGAAGCGGCGATTCTCGCTGTGAAAACAACTTGACGGTGTACTTACCGTTCGGGTCAAGAGCGTTGTACTTAAGGACCGGCAAATCATCGTGATAAACGTGAAACGAAAGCCTCAGCTTGTTGCGATCAGGGCCAATATTTCGCTGAGTCGGCATAGGCAGGTCGTAGTAGTGCCGCATCGCATCGCCCGCGTTTTGTAATTTGATGATGTGCAACGACTTGCCGACATGACCAACCGCTTCGTAGTATCCACCCTCACCTGGGTTCTCCCACTCAACTATCCGCTGGATCTTTTTCAGTTGCTCCAGTTTGTCCGGTAACGCCTGCGCAAGTGCCAGTTGATCTTCAATCCACCAACGATTGTTGAGCGGATAGTTAATGTAGTCGATCATACAACTCCGCTCATACCCGCTGGCTCCATACTTCGGGACGCTCGTCTGATATCCGATCGTCTCAAACAGGCGATCTGCCAGATATTCTGCCTTGCTCAATAATTCGACATGCGTCGGAGCAGTTACAGCTCGATTTAGCATCTCTTGAGCCGCAGAAATCGCAGGCTCAATGCCAAGCTGCTTGGCTTGACTGAGCAATTCCAACGCATTGGCTTCGAGTTTGGTTTCATAGATCAGTCGCGACTGCGTGTATGCATCAAAGTAGGCTCGAAACAGATGCATGTCGAATCTCCAGTTACGCGCATTTTCGGGCAACTGCGATTCCATTTTTTGCCATAGTGCGAGTGTGCCCGGGACGGAGCCATTGGTGTCTGCAGGGCCGCGCAAGTTAGCTTCAAGTCCAAAGATCGCCGCGCCACCCACTTCTCCCAAGTCGGATCGAAAGAAATAATTCGCATATTCGCTAGTGACTTCTCGAATTGAGCGATCTGGGTCCCAGGCCATCGCTGTCCAAAGGTTCTTGTTGAAATCATCGTGAATGCCGTCGGTATAGGACAAAAAACCATCGGTCAAGCGATGGTCATTCTGATAGATGGCCGCAAAATCTTGCGGCCGCGGGTTAACGCCTTCACGACCGATGGTCAAACCCCAAGTTGGATCCAGCCATGGAATGGGATACTGGCAGCGAACGATGTGAGTGATGTCAGGATACCAACGCAGCGGATATTGACTCGGCAAACGCTGGCGGGTTGCTGCCATCGGTGGGCTGCTCGGTCCCATAACTGCACCGCCAAACCACTTTGGTTCATGGGCGGCTAGGTAATCGTAAAAATCCGTAATGTCCTGTTCTTTAAATCCTTGCAACGACAACCAGATTTTTGCCTTGGGATGATGCTTCTGAACAATAATTGCCATCTTTTCCAAATAGGGCAACAAGCTGGCACTTGAGTTATGTCCCGGATCACCACCTGGCACGAAGATCGCATCCAAACGCGGACAGATCGAGTAGAAAGCTGCTTGTCGCTTAAGAAACTCATCGGCC
>JANNNN010000777.1:0-2276 GCA_031398555.1 Planctomycetia bacterium
TCTGCAGCGTGAAGAGGCCAAGTTGGCGTTGGCGCGCGTCGGGAAGATACTTCTCCTCGCCGTCGATCGACACCGACTTTTCACCCACCCCTTTCCGGACCGGATGACGTGAATTGGCAACAAATCATATTCGTCCTGAATGTCACCAATCAGTTCTTCAATGATGTCCTCTAAGGTGATCATTCCGATCACTTTTTCGCCCTCTCGAACGAGGGCGATATGCGTGTGTTCGCGGAGCAAATTCTCCATCCCCACCGCGATTGTCAGTCGTCCATCCAGATTGGGCAACTGCCGAACGATGCCCCGCAAAGTCGGCTCTTTGGGACTGAGCTTCAGCATGGAGACAACATCTTTGAAAGTCACGTAACCGAGAATTGTCTGCGGATCACCTTTGATTTCCGCAACTGGAAACCGCGTGTGCATGTCGAGATGAGCCGCAACTAGGCTGTCCGAAAGCGAGTCGGTTATCGTCAGCATGCGAATGTGCTCAGCCGGAATTACGATCTCGCTGAGCGATCGGCTGGCTAAGCGGGCGGCACCGAGAATAATGTTCTCTTCGCGGGCACCAATCAAACGTGACGTTCGAGCTAGACTGACAATCGCTCGCAGCTCCTGCAATTCGGCCGCCTCGGACCTAGCATCGCCATGTGTACTCGGTTTCCAAAGTCTCTCGCTCAGGTCCATTAGTCCCGTAGCGGAATTTTCAAGAACCCAGACTATCGGCCACACGCTTTGTGCAAACCACTTCATGAGCGGCGACAACGCCAAGCAGACCCATTCTTTGTTTCGCAGTGCGAAGAGTTTTGGAACTAGCTCGCCAAGAACAATAGTGATGGCCGTCAGTGGTAACACGATGACAGCCACAGCCAGCACATCTGCCCAGACGCCGCGAACCCCCAAGCTCCGGATGTAGGGCGCGATGTCGCCAGTAGCGCTTGCGCCACCCGTCGCGCCGGCTATCAAGCCTACCAACGTGATACCGAGTTGCACCACCGCGAGACTTTTCTCAATCTCGTCTTTCATTTTCAGGGCGGCAATCGCGCCTTGTCTTCCTTGGCCGATCAAAACTTGTAGTCTCGCAAGTGAAACAGAAGCCAAGGCGATTTCGTAACCCGCGAAGACCGCGTTCACGAAAACCATCGCCACCACAATCAACAGCTCGAGGAATTGCATTTTTTCATTCAGTAGGATGGGACCATTTGTCCCGTCCGTCCATTGTTTTAATTTGGCGTGGGCAAATACGAGACGCTTGGGACAAATGGTCCCAAGCTACTAATTGTATCGATTTCCGAGTAGCGGTTAATGCTTATACCCAGTTTGGCTACTCCAAAACGAAAACCGGAATAAGTCAAGCGAACCTTTTTTGCAACAGGTTCAAAATTCCATTCGTAGTTGTTGCGTTTACAGGTGAAGCTGCAAACTTGTAAGTGTCGGCGAGTTCGGAATAGAATGCTCGTTCTGTCAGACTCGCCATCAGCAAACGTTCGCACCTCTCATTTGGGAACGCCTCGATGCAACCTTCGTTTCGCAATCAACCTGTTGCTTGCTTATGTATTTTTAGCTTTGCCTTCTTTCTAAGCGCGACTTGTGCTTTGAACTCGGACGAACCATTTCAGCACCGGTTGCTGTTCACGGAGTACGGCAAAGGCCCCAACCGTTTTGTCGAAATTGACAAACAAGGAAAAGTCACTCGCGACAAAAAAGTTGTTTGGAAATGGAATGACCACTCATTCATCCAATCGTTGACAACCGTTCGCGCAATCGATTCGAAAGGTATTCCGTTGTTCGATGGAAGAACATTTGCCGGATGGCAGGGCGATACCGACTCTGTTTGGCGGATTGAGGAGGCAGCTTTGGTTGCGGGTTCATTGCAAAAGAAACAGGCGAATAACAACTTTTTAGCAACCACAAAAGAGTTTACTAATTTCGAACTGCGGCTGAAATGGAAACTTGAAGGCACAGAAGGCTTCGTCAACGGTGGCGTGCAGTTTAGGTCAAAGCGGATCCCCAACGATTTCGAAGTTATAGGATACCAAGCGGACCTGGGCGCCGGATTTGATGGCGCACTCTACGACGAGAGTCGCCGCAAGAAGGTTTTGGTGAAGCCAACGCCCGAAGTACTGTCGAAAGCTGCCAAGCCGCTGGGTGAATGGAATGACTATCGAATTCGGGCCGAAGGCAAACATATCCAGTTATGGCTCAATGGAGTGCAGACCGTCGACTACACCGAGATCGATTCTGGCATTGAAGAGACCGGCATCATCGCCGTTCAGATA
>JANNNN010000831.1:0-6985 GCA_031398555.1 Planctomycetia bacterium
GGTGGCCTTACTCCGAAATGATTTCGCTTCCCCTGTCGAACCTGGAAAATGGAATTTGAAAATGTTTTAAATTAGTTATTGACGAACGTTAAGACTTTTGCTTTGCCTTCGCAGGACGTATATTGCCCAGTAATACTCTCAGAACAAGCTGACAATTCCTGCGGAGTACCGCTTCCCACAATTCTTCCACCGCCTGAACCACCATCAGGCCCGAGATCGACTAACCAGTCGCATGCACGAATAACATCGAGGTTGTGTTCAATCACAATCACCGTATTGCCGCGTTCGACCAAGCCATTTAACACCGACATCAATCGACGAACGTCCGCAAAATGCAGACCCGTTGTGGGCTCGTCGAGAAAATAAATCGTTCGTCCCGTTTCACTTCTTGCGAGCTCAGTCGCGAGCTTGATTCGCTGCGCTTCGCCTCCACTGAGCGTACTTGAACTCTGGCCAAGCGCCACATACCCAAGCCCTACCTGCTGCAAACTAGTAAGGAAGCGATAGATCTTTGGAAAATTCACAAAGAACTCGACTGCCTCATCGACATTCATGGCCAACACGTCGGCGATGGATCGATCGCGATAACGAATCTGCAAAGTCTGGCGATTGTAGCGTTGTCCATTACACATTGAGCAGTTCACGTACAGGTCAGCTAAGAAGTTCATTTCGATCTTCTCTTGCCCCTGACCCTGGCATTGTGGGCAGCGCCCATCACCCGTATTAAAACTAAATCGACTTGACGAGTAACCTCGCTGTTTTGCATCGCGAGTGTTCGCCCACACGACACGAATCAAGTCAAACACCCCGCAATAAGTTGCCGGAGTACTGCGCGGTGTACGACCGATTGGAGCCTGAGTAATTTCGATCAGTTTGTCGATATTTTCAAATCCAGTCAGCGACTGAAACGGTCCGACGCGACCGGCAGCTTGACCAAGCTGCCTGGCAAGTGCGGGCACCAACGTCTCACCAATCAATGAACTCTTTCCACTTCCGCTTACACCCGTAATACCAACCAGACACCCCAGTGGGATGTTGACAGTGACATTTTGCAAATTGTGCAGCGTAGCACCCGTCAACCTAAGCTGCGGTAGTGTATGCGGCACACGCGGCGTATTCGGTGGCTCGATTTTCAGCTCACCGCGTAGATATGCGGCTGTTACTGACCCCGATTGTTCCGCCACTTCTTCGGGCCGTCCAGCGGCAACAATAGTTCCACCTTGCTTTCCCGCTCCAGGTCCCATATCAATCAGGTACTGAGACGCCCGCATCATTGCTTCATCGTGCTCGACGACAATGACCGTGTTGCCTTGTTTCTGAAGGTCATGCAACGAATCGATTAAGCGATCATTATCGCGCTGGTGCAGCCCGATGGACGGCTCATCCAATATATATCCGACACCGACTAAACCGCTTCCGATGCTGGTGGCTAACCGAACGCGTTGCAGTTCGCCGCCGCTTAGCGAATCTGCGGAACGACTGAGCGTCAGATAACCTAGGCCAACTTTGTTTAAAAAACGAACGCGATGCAGAACATCGCTCAGAATCGGTGACGCTATCAGTTGCTGGTCTGAACCAAACTCCAAACCAGCAAACCATGCTTCCAGTTCGCTGATACTGATGGAGCAAATATCGAAAATCGATTTTCCACCCAGTCGTATTGCCAAGGCTTCTTTACGCAAGCGTGAACCACCGCAACTCGGACACGCCAGCGATTGTTGAAATGGTTCGAGCCATCGGCGATCTTCTTCCGCTGTTCGCTCGTAGAGGTCCGTCAATTGCTCTATCAATCCGGCTGTGAATTTGCGCTGTGCAGCGGGCTTCAAAATCGTTAGTGGCGAGTCCCAAGCGCCGCCGTGAGAAATCAGCAGCGCCTCGAAGGGCTTACGCAGGCGGCGCTTCAGGGCGGTTTCAGCCGCTGACCAGGGGACTATAGCGGCGCTTGCTGGTGACTTGGTCCAATCGCGAACGATCAACTCTGGATCAAACTGATTTTGCTGGCCCACACCATCGCACTGCTGGCAAGCACCGTAGGGACTATTGAAACTGAAAGTGCGAGGTTCAACTTCGGCATAGTTCACACCGCAGTTCGGACAGGCGTACTTGGTACTGAATAGCAGTTCGTTCCAAACTTCGCTGCCGCTGTTCGTATCCTGACAACTCGCCGACACCAGCCCATCCGCTAAACGAAGCGCGACCTGCAGCGACTCAGCCAAGCGACTTTCAACTCCAGTTCGAATCACTAGCTTGTCGACGATGGCTTCGATCGTGTGATTTTTTCGGACTTCCAAATCCGGGACATTCTCAATCTCGTACTGCTGGCCATCAACGCGTACCTTCACCAAGCCGGCTTTGCGAATAGCGTTCAATTCATCGCGATGCGCTCCGCGCCGACCGCGGACCATCGGAGCCATCAGAACGACTTTGGTCGATTCCGGTAGCCTCAAAAGGGTCGATTGAATTTGCTCAGCCGACTGTTGCGCGATGGCCAGTCCGCATTCAAAACAGGTGGGACTCCCGACACGGGCCATTAGTAATCGAAGGTAATCGTAAACCTCCGTTACAGTTGCCACCGTGCTGCGTGGGTTCGCAACTCCAGAACGTTGATCAATGCAAAGGGTAGGCTGCAGACCAGTGATACTATCGACATCCGGTCGCTGAAGTTGGTCGAGAAATTGCCGCGCGTAGACAGATAGGCTTTCAATGTACTGTCGCTGACCTTCGGCGTAGACTGTGTCGAAAGCAAGCGAGCTTTTGCCGCTCCCGCTGACGCCGGTGATAACCGTCAGTTGATTGTGGGGAAGGTCGATGTCAATCGACTTTAAATTGTGCGTCCTGGCGCCACGTACGACAATTGCGTCCGTGCGGTCTTTTACACGCGAGGACACTGCTGTGTTGGTTCGCTTTTTGCGCTGCGTTGCCATAGGGGCGTTTTTTGTTTCCATCGGTAAGCGTTTGGTTTGTCAAAACTTAAGCTAACCGACGATTCATGATTGAGCGAGCCCATCTCGTGGCGGATGCTGCCAGCATCCGAACTGACGCTGGCAGCGTCAGCCACGATTTAACAAGCAGCGGCCATTGAAGCCTGTGGCGTTTCCCATATCCCACAGATATTTTTCCCATGATGCTTTTTCGCGACATTCCAACAAATTTCCGTCGCCTCGACCGTTGGGGCACAAGAATCCACAAGTCGCATGTGCCGAACGACTTGAGGATTCGCCGCGCTGATTTCTTTCACAACTGCGCAGCGCTGGGTGCAAGCTTTGCTTATCCGCTTCGGGGTCCCAGCCCGGCCCGAAGATTTACCCGTAAATCGGCAAAAGCATGCATGCAATCACATTGGCAGAACTGGCTTCCACTTTTGTTGGAGTGGCTTCAACCATATTGAAGCACAGATTGTTGCCAGCTCAGGAAGCCGCACAAGCACTTTGGACAATTCACCGAAGCCGTTGCGATGAATGGAACTATCGGCTCGCCTCGCATCGCGATGCGCTAAATCGTGCTGGCGCAAGTGCCCGCAGCAAAAAGTGGCACGAGGTCATGCCTGTCCTTCAAGAAATCCTGTTGACTGAGCCTCTTACGCGTTCGCTTGCCTGTTTCGCTTCTCAACTAGAAGAGCTTCAGCTCAGCGATGAATTCTCTCCATTGCTGCATAGCAACCTAGTGTCGCATATCGAGGCCCGCCATCGCTGCTTGAACCTGATCGTCTTTGGTCAGGGATTATCTGTCGAATCCTCAGTGCGGCTCAATCGATTGCGGCGACATTTAGAGACCTACTCGGATCAACTTCTGGCTGCTTTGCCGCATACGCCGACCGTGGAATCGTATTGTTTCGACGCGAGAGCCATCTTTAATACCCGAATGGAAATGAGTCGGACGACCGACGCGATGGACGGAAAGTGGCTGCAATTGCACCTGCAAAGTTTAGAGCGTCAGCTATGGCAGAATTTGCAAAGCAGTATAGACTGGCGCGCCGCCAATGGCCGATTGAATCATCGAACTTCTCAGTCGGTGTTGGCACTCTTGCCACCGCAATTGTTTGATGGCTTAGGCATCCCCCGACGTTCAGGATTTAGTGTTCTCACGCACCACGGTTCACCCGAGTCCGATGGTAAGCCCTTAGACCCCGCCGTTGGTTCCTCACCGATTAACTTTATGATCAAATCGACGGCACATTCTCGCAAAGTGAACGAGCCGCACAGTCGAAAGCGATGGTGAAATAAGGTTTCCCTAAAACTTGCGGCGGAAAATTTCTCCCGCTATAAAGGCTGCTCGAAGCGTATCCGGTTTGCGAAGCATTCGAAGGAATGGACTTGACATACGGCCACGGCGATTGACTTCGACCGCGGCATTCGTTTGATCAGCACTCTTTGATGGCGTCGCCTGCAGTGCGTTCGAAGCACTTGGCAAACTACTAACGGTATGATCGAAGACCTGATGAACGCGACCGGAAACTCGCTCGTCAGTTTGCGAAATATTCTCCGCCAAATGATTGCGCATCTCATGGGCGACGGAAGGACGGGTGTCGATGGAACTCAACGGGTCATCGCCAAGCTGACGCGGTGTAACAACGGTCGCCTCGATGACTCGCGGTTCGTTCGCTTGCGATGGCGAAAGTCGCTGGGCCGTTCTAATGGGGGGCGGCGCTTGTTGAGGGCGCTGCGGAGGTTGAGTCTGTTGGATTTTATCCCTCAATCGCTCCGCCGCTTGTTGCAAAAACTTTTCTAGATCACTCGACATGTGTCCCCCGCTTTTAACAAAAGAGCTGAACACTAAGTCTTGCTTGCGTCTTACTAATCCGAATGCGCCAGCGAAGAACTTATTTCTTGCTTACGCAGCGGGTTTCGCACGCCGATGCAAAGTGCTCATTCGCATCCTTTCAGATGAATCGATTATATCAAAATCGACTCACCAGG
Source organism: Planctomycetia bacterium (assembly GCA_031398555.1). Lineage (GTDB taxonomy): Bacteria > Planctomycetota > Planctomycetia > Pirellulales > Pirellulaceae > Aureliella. The sequence goes on from JANNNN010000831.1 coordinate 4,917, forward strand.
GCTCACTACTTTACTTCGTGGATCCGAATATCGCGCCATTGGACTTTAAATGGACCTGAATTCTTGGCGATTCCGTGAACTTGTAGACCAATAAAACCGCTCTGGTAGCTTGCGGGATCGTAGATATCTTCGATTTTTCGACCGTTGATCCAAGTCTGAATGCGGGGACCGACGGCTCGAATCACGTATCGATTCCAATCACCGTTTTTCAGTGCATCGGTTTTGGTTTGTGTTGGACTGAGCCAGCCACGGCCCGTCGATTCACCGTACACATATCCCGCCGTTCCCGGCGATGCTTCGATCTCAACTTGAGGTCCGTGAACGCGTCCATTGTCTTTTTCAGAATTGCTCTTGGATCGAATCTGTACACCAGAGTTCAAAGCGTTGTCGACTTTGACTTCGAATGTCAACTCAAAATCGCTGTAATCTTTTTCTGAGCACATGAACGAGTTTGGGCTACCTTCGTTAGTTCGGCCCAAAATAATCCCCTCTTCGACCGAGTACTTTGCCGTTCCATTTTTTTGTGCCCAACCACTGAGATCTTTGCCATTGAAGAGAGTTGTCCAGCCTTCACCATCTAGGTTGGGAGCAACGCTAAAATCTGCTTTATCATGTCCGACCGGCAATTCGCGCGTTATAGCATCCTTCATGGCAACTTCTTTAGCTGTCAACTGGGCGGCGGTCACCGATGGTTGAGTCACTTCACCCGTTGCGCACCATTCCGCCCCGCGCTGTAAGGTGACTTGAAATCCTACGCCACTCATCGCGACTGCATCGTGACCTAGAGTAGTATGAAAGACGCGACCTTTGCCGAAACTAATTACCATTAACATTGGTTCGTGCTCGCCGGTTCCCCCGGTTGCTTTATCACTAAAGGCTGTCGCGAGAACTTGCATGTTCGACGCGGGACCTCGTAGTTCTGCGTACAGTTCGTCTTCCGCTTGCATCCAGGTTGTCGGAATTCCGCGAGTGATTGGGTGCGCTGCGTCGCGAATAACGACTTCAAATGGATGACGTTTGCCATGACTTCCGCCACCTCCGGCTTTTGTATCGCGATCGAACTTCCCTTCGCGCCAACGAACATAAGGGCCACTTTTTTCATTGCGTCCGCCCCATCCCCCAACGCCAATCATTGCGTTGTACTCACTCCACTGTGGGAATGAATTGTCCGCCGCATGAACACTTACGAATCCACCGCCATTCTTGACATACTCAACGAACGCAGTTGAAGTTTCCTTTGACCAAGGCTCCCCGTTGTAGTTCGAAACCACAACTTGGTAATCAGCGAACCTGGGGTTGAACTTCGACATGTCGCCGCCTTTCTCAGGCGATGTAACTACGTCAACTGCGAAGCGTCCGGTCTTTTCGAGTGTTGCCTTGATGAGTGGTGTAGTCTTTTGCCACTGGTGATTGTTTTGCCCGTCGATGAGCAGAGTTTTAATCACCGATTCTTTGGCACTGGCGGATTGAAGGGTCAGCAGCACCAGGGCGGCGCAATACAAACACGAAGAGCGACGCATGGGGGAGTTCTCAGCTTGCGGGGAATTTAGGATCGAGCAGCCATTCTGAGCGGCTCACGAAAGGAAACACTACTTTACATCGAAAACTAACCGTGTGTTAGTGCCGCCCGACGTAGGGTGTGTGAAGCGGTCGCCAATACTTTGAAAATACGCTTCACAGCGGGACTGGCCTAGCTTACCAGCAGATCGCAAAACAACGAAGCGAACGCGTAACACACCGACTTAGCCAGCAGTACGCGCAAGGCAGAACAAAGGTGCGTTGCGCGGTTGGTCAGTGTGCTGCAAATGTCTTTCAATCTGCCGTGCTTTTTGACTTGGTAAGATTGAGGCAGCCCCCCAACCGCTTCACGCACCCTACGTTCTCTCTACAACTTAAGCAGCGGACGCTTCAGTGGTTCCCGCGATGCAAGTAAGCCCCATGGGGTACCCTGTGCCGTTCGGCGACTTCTTTCAATAGCTTAACCGCTGCCGCTCCTTCTTTTTCCAACTTACTGCCGACCGAGATGGCTGAGTCCGGTACGAGCTGCCAAGTGTTTTTCTTCGGGTCCT
>JANNNN010000839.1:0-3304 GCA_031398555.1 Planctomycetia bacterium
GGCTTGCAATCGATCCTGCTCTAGAGTTTGAATAAACACGCCGCCGTTGCGTTGTGAATATCCGCGTGTGAATCGTTGGTCGGCGACCACTCCCTGATGTTGAGTTTGCACGAGCAGGAGTGCGGCCCCCTGGAGCACCTGCCAATCATTGGGTCTCGCCGCCACGGCAGCTTTAAGTACAGCATCGAGCTGATCAACTTGATTCAGCTGCATTTGACACAGTGCTTGTCCAGCTAGCGAGCGGGCCGCAGTTTCAGCATCGACAGTCAGATCGAGCGTTAGTTTTGCGTAGAACTCAGCGGCTTGTTTCCAATTTCCTTGTTCCGTCAATTGTTTGGCACGCTGCATACGCTCTTTCGGTTCGCCATCCTGCGCGGTCATTATCGCTCCAGTCGAAATAATCGCTCCCAATCCGACAAACAAGGCCGCAACTAGACGCTTACAAGTAGTCATATTATGGTTCCTGAGGAGAATTGCGGCCCAAGCGGACTCGTTTGCCACAACATCATGGACGCCCTGCATTCTAGGGCAGTTCCCACAATTCAGATATCGCGGGGAGAGAGAGTTGTAGCTTGGGACCATTTGTCCCGAGCGTTTGTTTTTTAATGGGAGGCAGGAGGAAGAGAAGTAATGAAGATGGACGGGACAAATGGTCCCATCCTACGGATTTCAATTTGCGGCTGGATCACTTGGGATTCGCGATGCATCAATCTGTACGGCGAGAACATCGCGGCCGATCTGATGGACAGCTTGTTTCCACATCGGCTCTGGATCCGCAAAAGGAGTTTCGGGCGGACAATCCCAAACTAGCCAACCGCCGGCTTTCAATTCAGACTCAAGCTGTCCCGAACCCCAACCTGAATAGCCGTCAAAACAACGGAATTTACAACCTCCTCTTTCCCAAATATCAAAAATAACATCTTGATCCGTGGCAACAAACAACCCCAGTCCAGCGCAGTACTCAAAGTCATCTGGTTCTGCTCCCTCGGCTCGATTGTGTACAACGAGTAGCGGACCTTCAACGGGTCCACCGCAGTATATGGGCTCGGGGTTGGTATGCGGATTGTCCGAAAATCGCTCCATCAGATCGCCGACTGTTAGTTCAGTGGGGCGGTTCAAGATCAAACCAAAAGCTCCATCTTGATCATGACGCAAGATGTAGACGACTGAGCGCAGAAAATTTCGCTCGGTCAAATACGGCGAGGCCACCAGTGCTTTGCCTTCGATAGATTCCATTATCAAATACCCCCTCGCAATTTAACCAGTTATCTGCATTTGGCCCCACAGGCTCGGATCTTCTGCGACGGGAAAGGTCGGCTGCAAAGCGAGCGACTGCCAGCCGAGTTCGCGATCTTGTACGCCATAGTAAAATCCGATGATTGGAAAATCCTGCCGATCGAATCCTGCCAGCGCGTCAAAGTGTATAGAGGCTACCACTCGGTAGCGATCGGGCTGCACAGCAGCACGAATTGTCATTAAATCATCGGGTGGCGGTTGCGAATTGTCACGGGCTCGATTGATGGGCGCCCAACCGGCGAATGGCTGATCAGCCTTTGGGCCTCGTCCCATTGCGAAAAGCCCGAGCCGGTAGCAGTACTTTGTCGCTCGGTGAATATCACGCGAATTGCGAGTATCGATCCAGAGGTGCAACCCATCGCTATCTTCCATTCGCGATTCGCGGCACCACGGCAGTTGCTTTTTGCCTTGCACGTCAAGCTGAAAAAACAGAGCATTTATTCCGATCGCCATCCGAACTTGAGCAAACTTCGGCTCGCCAGCCAACTCTGCGCTGAGACTCGGAAGGATCGCTTCATCGGGCAAAGTCTCAGGACGGAGTGCATATTTACGATCGAGCTGATGCGCTTTGAGCTTAACTCGCACAAGCAGCGTTGGATCCAATAGCGGTTCGGTTGGGTTATCAGCCATCGATTTACTTTTTACCTAATTGCCGCTTCTGGCGAAAAAACTCGCTTAACATTGCTCCGCACGTGTCCGCCATGACACCAGCAGTCACTCGAGCTCGGTGGTTCAGTCGCGGATCATCTAGCAATCGAAACAGCGAATCGACTGCTCCGGCCTTCGGATCCGCAGCCCCGTAGACCACTCTTGGGATGCGGGATTGCACAATGGCTCCCGCACACATCGGGCAAGGTTCAAGCGTAACGTACAAAGTGCATTCCTCAAGCCGCCAACTCTCAATTGCAGCCGCTGCTTGGGTGATCGCAATCATTTCCGCATGGGCAGTAGGGTCCATCAGGGCTTCGCGCTGATTCCAACCCGCTCCGATAATTTTGTTCGCGCGAACAATCACGGCCCCCACTGGCACTTCATCTTCACTTGCCGCTTGTTCAGCCAGTTCGCAAGCGCGACGCATAAATATCTGGTCCCAATCGATTAGCAAATCGTCGCCGAAACTCTCTTCAGAATCTGCCCCGAATTCATCAAAGTCATTCATAGCGTGCTAGTTAAGAATTGAAAGTTTATGCAAAAGCACCAGTGACCACTGTTTGTCCATGTTGCCGATTGTAACAGGTGATCGTCAAGTTGTGAAACGCACTCTATTTCTTTGCCCGGACTACGTGTTGGGGTTGAGGTTGTTTCAGGTGGCACGTCCCGGAGTACTCGAAGGGCGTGGTAAAAAGAATTTAAACACGCCCTTTGAGTACTCCTCCAACTCTATTCACAAGGGTTCGACTTCTGGCTGTCTGATACAACCACTTCTGAAAACGTAATGAACGGAAAAACTTCCGGAACATGCGAATCCCAAACACCATGGGAACTCCATGCCCAGCCGCCTGAGTCTTTGGCTGGCTCTGCGGCTTTGTATTGATTGAATCGGGAAAAATCCATCCGCCATACGTCACCGTTCTTGGGTGGCGCCGCCCGACCGTCAGCCATTGTCAACAGCTTCATACCCGACCAAGGCAAAGCCAGCTCAACGGTCCAGCCGCGATCCCGATCCTTTGCGTCATTGAGCGTCCCATCAATATGCACCGCAGATTTTAACTTTGGAAAATCCCACTTCAAGTAAGCCCAGCGCTTGCCTCGCGGATGGGTCGTCAAGCCAACGCCGTTGAACGACTGGAACTTGACATCCGACCGGGTCTGATCGAGCTCCGCTATTTTGCTATAGCCCTTCAACTCGAAAGCATCCTGCCAAACGAACAGCCCTTCGTAAATCGTTCCCAAGGAATTAATTTCAAACTCGTAGTAAGCGTCCGCTCCAGCCACGAACAATTCAACATCATTGTCCTCATAGATTGGCGAGTCGCGATCGGTGAATTTACCTTGCACAAGCGGCTCG
>JANNNN010000899.1:0-4574 GCA_031398555.1 Planctomycetia bacterium
GCTCGCATGAACAGTCGAAGAACACCGATTCGGCCTGCTCCCAATGCGCTTTGGCATGCCATCAGCGTGGAAACTCTGAAGCGGCTCAATCACCCTGGCGAGAATGCGAAACGTTGGCCTCTGCCCGATGTGTGCCAGTCCGCAGTGCATGGAGCTTCCGCAATCGGTTGGGATTGAATTTGGCCATTGCGACTGCAGGAATACTTTTATGCCTAATGGCTTTTCCGCAACGCGAAGCTACCTTTGTTCCCGGCGGATTGTCGAGCAAACATGCTCAGATCCTGGACAATCGGGTTGTCTCCGAGCGTTGTAGCTTGTGCCATCCCAATTCGCACACACTGTCTCCAACGACCGGCTCGATTGCGACTCAGGATGAACTGTGCTCACGTTGTCATGAAGGGCATATGCCGAATCTGCATCTCAGCAGCCCGCACGACATGGATCGTGATACGCTAAAGCAGCTTACTGTGGGCGCATTGAAAAGTCGTGGCCTATTGGTTAGCACGAAATCACAAAAGCCTATAGCGCAAACTAGCAATTCTTTTGAACATAGCGCACAAGACGCGACTCCTCAATTGGCATCCCTTCTGTCTTCATCGGAACATGAGACAGCGTGTGCGAGTTGCCATATTGAACATCATGGACGCAACAACCAGTTGCAATCGATCACCGATACACGATGCCAAGCCTGTCACGCCAAACAGTTCGAGAGCTTTGGGAAGGGCCATCCAGAGTTCGACAACTATCCAGTCGCCACTCCCCGCCGTATAGCGTTCACCCACCAAGCTCACCTTGAAAAGCACTTTGCGAAGAAGAACGAATCGTTCGACTGCTCAAAATGTCACCTGGATTCTAATCTGCGAGGTGGTGTTGGTTCGGTGTTTCGAACACTGAGTTTTGAATCAGCTTGCGCACGTTGCCACAATGATTCAATTACCGCCGCCGCAGCCGATGGCTGGGTGATGCTGCAACTGCCGAGCGTCCAGCCTGGCGATACGCAGCAATCGGCCTTGGGACTGACCAATTGGCCGAAATCGGCCCAATTCGGCTATGAAGGTAACGTGCCGCTCGCCATGCGGGCGCTTCTAATGGCCGATTCGGGAACTGAGAAAGCACTGAATCAAGTGCCTGAATCGGGCGATCTTAAGTCGATACCCAACTTTGCTAAAGTAGGTCGTGACACAACGATTAGTATAGCAGTAGGTACCCGCTCACTGATCAACGAAATTGCCGCAAGTGGCCAGGTGGCCTGGCGGAATAAACTAGAAAGCGTATTAACCAGGTCGCTAGCTCGCGAACTTTCTCCACGTGAAGTTCAAGTGGTCGATGAACTTTGCGCGGGCCTGCCACCGGATATTTTCCGTCAGATGGAACAGGACTGGTTCGGTGAGAGAGGCAGCCGTATAGCTACCCAAGTGCCTGTTGAGCCACTCGAAAATTTGCCACGGACTCAATTAGTTATCGCTCAAGATGAAGATCTTTTATTAGACACTGCAAAAAAGGAAAGCGGTGACGACTTGCTGCTCGGCAACACGGGTGGGGCCGCCGAACTAAGTGGCAACCAAAAGCTAACTAAGCTACGAGGTGCAATTCATGTCGTCCAAGGCGGTTGGTATGTGGATCATGAAACATTGACCCTGCGATATATGCCGCGTGGGCACAACGATCGGACGCTGGCTGCTTGGTCGGAGTTCGCATCCCTACTGGCTAGTACAAAGTCCGACGATCAAGACAAAAACGCACAGCAGGCTGGATTGTCCAAGCAAGTGCCAGGCGGATGCACTCAGTGCCATGTTCTTGGTACTGCGGAGGGAACTCTACTACCGAAACAAACACCTTGGATGGCCAATAGTAAGCCAGTGGCCGCAAGACCGATAACTAAGTTCGATCACACGCCGCATCTTTCGTTGCCAATTTTGGTAGATTGCAAATACTGCCATCAACTGGATACGGAAAGGACTGCAAGATCGACAGTACAATTGACCGCTACGAGCGGCAAGATCGTTTCGGATGGCTTGTCGCCAATTTGCGAATTCAAATCCATGCATCTGGAACAGTGTAGCGCGTGCCATCGCCCGAATGCAGCGAGTACTGGTTGCACGCAGTGTCACAACTATCACGTCACTGACTGAAGCAACGGGAACTGAGTACTAGCCGTGAATGAGCAGGTTGCGAGATTGTTCCTGCCACCACCGGTTTCTAACGAAACCAGCCACGTGGCGAATCAGCGATGCACAGCGATCTGATTCTCAGCGGTTTGATTCGAGTTGCTGAAGGACTTGGTCGAGTCGTCTTTGAGTCTGAATTAATTGCTGCTGGGTCTGTTCGAGTTCAGCACGGAGTTGTTCGACTTCGACTTGCAGAGAATTCGCAGGGCGAGTTTGACCGCTAACTGGCGGGCGCGATGAAATTCTTGCTCGATCGTTAATCGCAGTGCTATTCGGCTCGCCCGACAACACTACACTCAGGTTCGATGGCTGAGTGCCTCGATAGATCATCAACTCTGCGGGCTGGCCAATCTGAGCGCCTGCCATCCATCGCATGAGGTCGTCGCCACTGTTTACTGGCGTACCATTTATTTCAACGATCGCATCACCGGGCTGCAGTCCAGCGCGTTGTGCCGGCGAACCTTGGGCTACGTTCGTCACTGCCGCACCACTGTACACAGCCAAGCCGAATTGAGTACGAAATGCAGGTGTCAGATCGCTTGCCAGCGCTCCCAAATAGGCTGGCCCGCTAACGGACCCATCCACTTTCCCAGTCGATGCACCCAAGCGATTCGCCAGGGCCGCGTTCTGTAAGACGGCGACCAATTCCATATTTCTACCGCTACGCTTGACGAGAAACTTCGTTGGTTTACCAGGCACAATCCGGCGCAATCGATCTGCCATTCCATCTATGTCTGCGATCGCGTGACCATCGACGGCTTGCAATAAATCGCCAACTTTAAAACCTGCTTTCCAGGCGGGCGATTTGTCGCTTAGACCCGACACCCGTACGCCGATGCCCCCACCCACAAGCTCCTCGACTTCTAAGCCTAAATAAACGCCGGCAGGTTCACTGGGACCCGAGTTGCTAGCGTTTCCTTCGCTGGGGGCGAGTTGCAAGACTCCCTCAGAGCCCGTTCCTGGACTGCCCTGAGGCGGCGGCACGAATGGTCGGTTTTCTAAAATCGAAGGTGTCTTAGCCGTCGAGTCAGCGCCCGCATTGTATGGAATGGGCGGACTGGGTGGCCTGGACTTTGGACCGTTCGGCGCGGGCAATTCCTCTCCAACGGCTTTTGGATCAACAGTCGGCTTGGGATCAGCGGCCGGGGTATTTAGTTTGTCGCGAACAACTGACTCTAACTTGTCCAAAAAAGATTGGCTAAAACCTAAGCTCGCATTATTTAGAAATGCAACTCCCACGATTGCGGATGTTAGCCATTGGTGCCACTTTGCATTTGCCATTTCGCTCTCCCCGTCCCCAGTCTATCGAAGAATCAATTATGATCTCTATTGTAACTGAATCCTTGATTCGGCATCATAGCAAAGTGATCCATGGCTGCGACCTTTACAGCCTCGGATGAGTTAGTTTGATCGACGGTGGCTGTCAAATCGGCCTTATCGCATCGATTGAACATTGCAAAAAGAAGTTCTTAATGCGTGAGACAGTTAGTCACATTAACGGCATTGATTGCTACGCAGTTCCTCCAGAAAGTGTCTGGCAAGTTTTGCGGTGGATTCATTTCGACCTCTCCGAATCGGATTTTGCAGCCTTGCTCGCTGATGTTCAGCCACGTTTGTCAGCGAACCCGCAGTTAATGCCCTTGGAAGTTGTCGAGAATGGAGCACGCATTGCTGCGGCCTATTTCGTTCGACTGTGCGGCAACGTGGCTACGCTGGGTGGCCTTCGCGCTAAACGTAAATGCGAACCGCAAGCTGGCCTTCTGATGCAGGAATGCCATCGAAGGTTAAACAACCACGGAATTGCACAGATTCAAGCGCTGATTGAAGTTAACAATATGTCCTCCAGAATGGTGATGCTTCACTCACCATTCCGACAAGCCACGACCGTGCGACACCTGTGGTTCAACTTGCGGGACATTAATTACCCAGCACCTACGTCAGTCGCCGGCTACACTTGTTTGCCTGCTAGTGGGTTTTCAAAAAGCGAAATTGACTCGCTCGTTGAAGCGACCTTTATAGGCACTTTGGATTGTCCTGATTTGGATGGAATGCGCAGCCCATCAGAAGTGGTGAGCGGATTCTTGGAGTCGAAGGCCTGGGATGCCGATTTGCCTTGGTGGGTTTTGTGCGCTAGGGACAAACCGATCGGATGTGCTTTGGTAAGTAGCCATCCGCAAGAAATTTTTGAGCTGGCCTATGTCGGATTGATTCCGACGTATCGCGGTCGCGGATTAGGGCGTGCTTTAGTTGATTTTGCAATCCACAATTGTCGCCAATTAGGAGGCAATTTCTTTACGACTGCGGTTGATACTAAGAACTGGCCGGCTTGTAAAATCTACACGTCGCTCGGTTTTTCAGAAATTCGCGAGCTCGCTGTCTGGCTGCCAAAAGTTGATAAAGCTCGCC
>JANNNN010000921.1:0-9034 GCA_031398555.1 Planctomycetia bacterium
ATAACCAGTTATTCGAAACGCGGGAACGATCCATCGAAGCTTGTTCAAACTCATCAGCGGCTGGATTTTCATGAAAATAAAGAGAATGCACAGAGACTCAGTGGTACTATTGGAACTTCATTCAAGCATTTGCATGAGGGCCATCGAAGACCATCCAGTTGCCGCGGCAGATATCCACTGGTCATGCTCAAAGGGAAACCCACTTTCGAAATAGGGTTGAAAAGCAAACGAGCGACTTTTAACGTGCCAAACCCCGTCTTCTCGACTAGTGTTTAATAAAAACTCGATTCCCTTACGATATCGAGTGTCGGTGACAGAAACTCCGCCGCCTTGATGCAGTGCTACCAAGGTAAGTCCGGTGGCATAAGCGTCCGGCTCGAGGGCTGGCAGTTGCGACCAGCCTCCATTTTCATTTTGATCCCGCAACAATTCTTGAGTAGCGGAGGCAATAGCACTCGTGTTCGCATTACCCCAATGCAAGCCCATTATACGAAATGACTTCTCGGCATTGGCGGATGGTATCGCATCTGCCAACCATTGAGTCGCCTTCTTTACTCGCCGCTGACTGTCGGCTTTATGTCCGGGCGGAGCAAAAGACTGCAGCCCACGCATTGAAACGGCAGTGGCTGTAACGGGCGAATATTCTGTAGGCGGACGATGCGCGTCACTTACCCAAGAGCCGTTAGCAAGCTGCAATCCAGCCAACTCAATGTAAGCTGCATCGGTAAATTCATCCGGCCCATAGTTTGCCTCTGAAAGTCCCCAAAGCAAGTAGCCCATGCGATGCGTTGTGCCACCGACTTTGATTCGCTGCAACCAAGCAACGCGTTTAAGTCCCAAATCAACCGCCGTCAGTTTGACTTGCTGTCGCTCGATGTGGTCGTCAACCGTCAAACCAATCTTGCTGGCCAGACTTACTGCAATTGATGTGACTGATTGTTGATGACAAGCCACACATCCTGACTTGGCATAAAATTGCAGTCCACAAGATTGAAGCTTCGCTACACTTTTTTGAGCCAATCGACGGACGTGGCCTAGGTCTAATTCAACGGCATTTCGGTCGGTTTTCAATTGAGCAACTCCGGAAACTTCGACTTTTGTGTTTGTCTTGTCTGAATTCGCGTGCTGGCTCTTCCCTGCCGATTTTAAAAGTTGCAAAATCTCCGTCGGCCCGCGTTGACTGGCCAAGCTGATCGATGTTTCGCCGCGTTTATCTTTGGCGGTAGGGTCGGCACCTTTGTCGAGCAGCATTGCGACGTTTTCGGTGACTAAGCAATCCGAATAGGACGCAGCCAGAATCGGTGACTCGGGCACATAATTGGTAACGACCGTCGCCTTTGGATCCGCACCAGCGGCAAGCAGCAGTTTGATCAGCGGAGGATTTCCATGAGTTGCCGCAAAGATGAGTGATGTATCGAGCGAGCGTTGATTGCTCGCCGCGCCGCGATCAAGCAGCAACTTGGCCGTCTCCACATCGCTCGCCCAGGCGGCTTGCATGAGCGGGGTACCAGGTGATAATTGCTCAGCGTTCCCTCCGTTGACGTCGCCATCTGCATCGAGCAAGCGTCGCACCATGTCGCTATCGCCTGTTCGAGCGGCGAGAACCACTGCGGTCCATGCTCGTTTATCCGAGTAGCGGACATCTCCACCGGCTTTAAGTAGAGCGTCAATTACCGGGGTGTTCTCCGCGTACGCAGCAGCCAGCAGTAATGCGTTGCGCCCGAGTTTTGACTGATGAGCAACGTCGGCACCTTTGTCAAGCAGCAGTTGCACTTTGCGAATATCAGCGACTGCAACCATCAGTGCGGTCATGCCATCGTTGTCCATAGCATTAACATCCGCTCCAAGATTTAATAGTAGCTCGACACACTCAGCTCTCGCATACAGTGCGGCGTGAATTAGTGGCGTACTACCATGTTCATTCGTTGCCTCTAACAGTGCCTTGTCGCGTAGCATCTCGCTGGCAGCAGCAAAATCATCGTTGCGAATGATTGAAAAGAGTGCCTTCGTCCGTGCGTCGATTTGCTGGCTGCGATTCGACGCATCGATCGATAATTCAGCAGCCCACTCCGCACCAGCGTTGATCCAATCCTTGAGGGCTTCGATCTCAATCTTTGAAAGCTGGCCAGTCGGGGGCATCAGAATCCCCAATTCACGTTCATGAAGGCGTCGCGTCAAGAGACTCTTGTCGGCCGCACCGGGCTCAAGCACTCCGGAAGCGATCATCGCCTCGCGAGAGTCTAACCGTAAATCGGCCATTTTGAGCTTATCGTTGTGGCAATCGACACACTTATCCTGAAGAATCGGCAGCACCGTTTTTTCGAAGTCAATCAACTTGGTGTTTGGCAACTTGGTGTTTGGTTTTTCATCTTGCGCGTACGCCGACACTGAAATAAGAAAAACGAAGACCTGACTATAACGCAGCACTTGATGAATTTGCATGACACGCAGTTCTTATATTGCTTATCGAGGATCGTAGCGAGATGACGGTTGGCGTAAAGCCAACTTGCAGTATTCGACACACTTAGCAACTTCTTTGACAGCGGCGGAGTCGAAAATGTTGGCGGTGTGATTCTCTTGCCCTATCATTAGTTCAAGGGCACTACGCTAGGAAGATTGTAACTAATATCTCTAACGTCGCGCGTACAAAAGATGGCTGGCATCATTCGGCCATTTAGCAGCCGGAAATTGCGTACGCTTGGCTTGTTTTCGTGGGTCGCTCCTGCCGGGGGGGACCAGATTAACGTTGGCCGCGAATGGTCGCACTCGGCAAGAGCGACCCACGAAATGCGGCTCAACCAACGTAACGACAACTGTGGTTTGAACGCTTCGAACTCCTAAGCGGGACGCTCTCTAGCGAGTTCCGGCTGATGGAGTCAACTTTAAAATTTAATCATGACGCTCCACTAGGTGGAACATCAAACTGTCACTGCCAAGCAAGTTGCGGCTACGTTACCAGCGCCATCGGTAGCTCGAATCGAAATCGTGCATTTTGCCCTGTGGATTTTCCTGTCAAGCATTTTTTGTCCGATGGGTTCGCTTATCCAATGTCGCTCAGTTGCATCGACTTACCGTAACGAGATAAAGTTTGGCGGATTAGTTTGGCGAGAGCAGGGTCGCTCAGATCTGGCGATTCAGTAAGGATCTCGCGGGCGACTTCGCGGGCTAAAGCGACGAGATCCCCATCCGTTGCAAGGTCCGCAACGCGCAGGGGAGCGATGCCGTGTTGCTGAGTGCCGAGCAGGTCGCCGGGGCCTCGCAATCTGAGATCCATTTCCGCTAAGTAGAAACCATCATCGCTGGCTTCGAAGGCTTTCAAGCGATCGTTGTCGTCGGGGTTGCAGCCCTTGGAAACTATGGCACACACAAATCCAGCTTGTGTTCCACGCGAGATTCGACCGCGGAGTTGATGCAATTGTGATAAGCCAAGTCGATCGGCGTCGAGAATCGTCATCACAGTTGCGTTTGCGACATCGATGCCGACTTCAACCACTGTTGTAGCAACAAGCAGTTGAGTGCTTCCGGATGCAAAATCTGTTAGCACGGCTTCTTTCTCAAGCCCATCCATGCGGCCGTGCATCAAACCAACTTGTCGATGGTGAAACGGGCCGCTACGCAGTTGCTCAAAAAATCCTTCAGCACTAGCAATCTCCGAGTTCTCGGATTCACTGACACGGGGCGCGATCACGTAGGCTTGTCGCCCGGCTTCGATCTGTTGATCGACAAACCGCCACCATGAATCGATGTTTGTTTCCGAGCCCAAATACGTATGGACGGCGGCGCGACCAGGCGGTTTCTCGCGAATCGTCGATACATCGAGATCGCCAAAAGCCGTCATGGCAATCGTTCGAGGGATGGGAGTTGCGCTCAGGACCAAGTAATGCGGTTGCGAGTGTTCACCGCGGAGTTGGGCACGTTGCATGACTCCGAATTTGTGCTGTTCGTCGACGATGACCAACCCCAGGTTTTTGAAAACGAGTTCGGTCGACAACAGCGCCTGCGTGCCGATAATAAGATCGACTTCACCAGCAGCAATCTTGGCCAGTAGTTCCGTACGTTCTCGGCGACCGAGGCTGCCGGTAAGCAATGCAACTCGCACGCGACTGGATGCAAGGCTTTTTTCCAGAGTGTGCATGTGTTGCCGCGCGAGCACTTCGGTCGGAGCCATTAGAGCAGCTTGGCATCCATGAGCGACACATAATAACATTGCATATTGCGCGACGAGGGTCTTGCCGCTCCCGACGTCGCCTTGCAGTAAACGGTTCATTGGGCGTTCGGACGACATATCACGACCGATATCTTCCACAGCCCGCTGTTGATCGCCGGTCAACGCAAAGGGAAGGCGGTTTAGGATACGAGCGTGTATTTTTCCGGTCGGTTCGCAGACTGGGGCCTTCGCGACTTTTTCTCGGCCGTGTCGCTGGAGTCCGATCGCTAGCTGGAGCACGAGCAATTCTTGCAGCTTGAAGCGCTTCTGAGCTCCCTCGACCGCTTCCATATCGGACGGAAAGTGGATGTTATGAAGGGCTTGACTGAGCGTAAGAATTTCCAGCCGGCGGCGGACCGATTCGGGCAGGACTTCGTCAACTAACGGCAACAGCGAAGGGGCATTCTGCAGCATCATCTCGCGAATCATTGGCTGCTTAAGTCCGTCGGTAAGTGCATAAATCGGCAGTGGCTTTTGCTCCGGTGGGATTTCGTTCGCTGCGAGTGGCAAGATTTGAGGCTGCATCATCTCCCAATTCAGCACTGTCGATTTCAAAACTCCCGTCGCAATCAAACGAATGCCTGGACGCACATCGTTCTTTCGAAAGGGTTGATTAAACCACAGCAGGCGTACGAAGCCGCCCCCTTCGGCCGCGACAACGGCGCCGAGCATATGTTTTCCGCTTTGCGAGATGCGTTCATCAATCTCTTGGACAGTTCCAATGAAACTAACTCGAATGTTCTCCTCGAAATCGCTTGCTCGCTGTAGCGGTGCAACCGGCTCATAGCTGCGAGGGAAAAAAAACAGCAAATCCATCGCGCGGCGTATTTCGAGCCGCTGGAGCAAACGAGCTCGCAAGTGCCCAACAGCCGGGAGGGCTTCGACAGGGTCAGTTAGGCGGCGGGTAGGCTCGCTTTGCCGCTGTTCTGACGCTACCAGGCTGGGGTTTGGATCCATGGCAACTCGCGCCTGAATTTTGCTAAAAATCGGTGAAAAGCAAATGCATGGAGCATTTCAAACTGCTAGATTCTACACAATCCCAATCACTGGAGCGTTTTGACAACGACTGTTTGATGTTTTGGACAGGCCTGGAATGGAAAGCGATTGAAATTTGTCGGCCCCGAGACTCCAATGTGTTGGTTTCTTAGGGGTTGCAAGAAGATTTGCGAAACTTTTGTATTCGTCAATGGTTTTAGTAACTGGGTGAAAACTAGGGATTGGAAAAAAGGTTTTTCAATCCCTAGCTGCGAAAATAAGTACCGGTTCCGTCGCTCATCACTTGGAACGGTCATATCGATCTAGCGATTTCTTAAGGAGTTCCCCCATGCGTAAATTTTACGGTGCTTTTGCGCTAATGACGGCGTTTTGCCTGATTTCAGCGTCTGCCTTTGCCCAAGATGAACGGCCAGCTCGTGGTGGTCGAGGCGGCGCCGGTGGTGGACCCGGAGGCGGTGTTCCTGGAGGTGGCGGTTTTGGCCGAGGCATGATGGGCATGACACAGGGCGGAGCCAGCCAATTGCTGGGTCTCCTGCGAATGGAAGAAGTCCGAAAAGAAGTTAAAGTTTCCGATGAATCTTACGAAGCTGTCCAAACAGCTCAACGTGAAGCCATAGGCTCTTTCCGCGACGCCAGCGAAGAAGAGCGCGCCAAGTTGATGAAAGACATGAACGTCAAGGCTCAAGAATATCTCGATGAACTTGTGGACCCAGCCGGTATGAAGCGGCTTATGGGGCTTTTGCTCCAACAACAGGGCCAATCAGCCGCAACGAACGACTTGATCGCCAAAGAAATTGGACTCAAGGATCCAGAACTCAAGGCTGTGACGGAAGTTATTGCGAAAACGAACGAAGAACGCGGTACAAAGATGCGTGAAATGTTCACTGGCGGCGGTTTTGGTGGTGGCGGCGGCGGCGGTCCAGATCCTGAAATGCAGAAAAAGATGACCGATCTCATGGCAGATTTGAGAAAAAAATCAGATGCTGCAGTCGATGAAAAGTTAACTGCCGATCAAAAGAAAGCCATCGAAGCATTGAAGGGTGAGAAATTTACTTTCCCTGAAATGGGTGGCTTCGGCGGTCGCGGTGGACCTGGCGGTGGTCGCGGCGGTGCAGGCGGCGGTCGGACTCGTCCAGGTAGTGATAACTGAGATAGCTAGTAACTTTTTGGCATTCCACAATTGGGCAGGCAAGTGCGCGAGACTTGCCTGCTCGAATAGGTGAGATAAATGTTCCCTCGACTGACTTTCTTAACAATCTTGCTCGTTTCTCAGGCGGTCGCGTTCGCACAAGATTTTCCTGTTAAGCCTGCCAATCAGGACAAGCCCAATCAGGACAGGCCAGAAAGATTACGCGGTCAAGATCCGGAAAAAAGCTCGCCTCAGGATCCAAATTCGCGAGACGCTGATCGGGATTCAAGAGAGATATTCTTTCGCACACTCAGCGAAACTCGAAGCCGCGGAGCTCAGGAATTCAGTTATCTGCTGTTCCAAGAATCCGTCCGCGCTGAAATCGAGCTCAGCGAAGACACCGCCAAAGCGGCTCGTGAGGTCCTTTCGCAAACCCGCTCTTCCGCCGAGAAACTCTACGACCATCTTAAAGCCAAGGAAATTACTCCCGACGAACTTAAGGTCAAGATGCTTGAAGTCATGACCAAAGCTGATCGCGATATCTGGAAAACACTCGGCGAGTCGAACGCGAAGAGCGACCGACTAATCGGCCTCTTTGTTCAACACCGACAGTGCGCTGCGGTCCTCAATAGAATCGTGGCTGAAAAAGTAGGTCTCGACGAAGCACATCGCCTGGAAATCATCGTGAAAAAAGAAGCCGTTGAGAGAGAGATGTTCGAAGAACGTTCCCGCGATGCTCAAAGTCCAGGGGATCGATTTCGCGCTTGGGAAAAGGTTCAAAAGAAAATCGATTCTGTAGTTTCCGAAATGCTAACCCCGGAACAGCGCGATAAGTTAGAAAAACTGAAAGGCAAGCCTTTCAATTTCGACGAATTTGCCTATCCGCCAGGACGAGGTCGCGAAGGTGGTCGCGACCGAAACCGACGCGACAATGGGCACGAAGAAAAATGCCGTGACTGCGAAAAGCTCGCTGACGATCGGTAGTCCCTTCGTGCCTGACACTGTGAAGCATTTTGAATAAAGAAATGTAGCTCGTTTCGTCAGAAACCGGTGCTTGTGAGAGACCTCGCCTTCATGTCCGGTTTCTGACGAAACCAGCTACTTCACTTCAGCGCGGCTTCGATCACGGGAATGATGTCAGCTTCATAGGTCAGTCCGTCTTCCCCACTGTTAGCCTCAGTGAATTTCTTCAGCAGCTTTCCCTCTTTATCAAAGAGCATCACCACCGGTATCGAGGCAATCTCCAGTTTCTCGAACACATCCGAATCCGCTTCCGAGCTAATCAGATTGATCACACTGGACGACTTTTGTTCTTCCAAAAAACCACCAACCTTCGGCAGGTAACTTTCTACTGGCTTCGACTTCTGACCGATGTAATCGACGTTGTAGGATAGGCAAGTCACTTGGTCGGGCCATCGCGTACTAAGTGCGACCAAATTCGGATACTCCTTCATGCAAGGTGGGCAACCCGTGCTCCACACATCCACAACGACAAGTTTTCCTGCATGGTTCTTCACTTGTTCTTCGAAGCCCGCATAATCGACTTGTATGGTCTCAACCTTGGTTGTTGCAGTTGCACTAGCGGTTACCGGTGGATCACTTTGTTCACTCGGCTCCGCTGGGGCCGCAGGTCGTGTCACGGGTTGTTGCGGCTGACAACCAGACAGTCCAGCCAACAAAACCACCGATAGGAGGAGAGCATAAAAGTTCAGCTTAATCATATATCCGCTCTGTTTTGGAATTTTTGTGTATCATGATTTGGCACCCTGAAGGATTGTAGCCAACTTCCCTCAACAAATCATCGAGCAACAATCAGGGACAAGTATCAAAGGACACAATGACAGAATTGTTGGACACTGGTGAAATCGAGTTTACAGCTATCCTCCCAGACATTGAGCGTGCATGGCAAACGACATGGAAGCATCTTTCTGATCAAGCTTGCGATGGCCACTGGACCGGTGAACTGTCGACCTCGGCGCTTTCTACGGCGACGGCCGTGAGTGCGCTCAGTTTGTGCCGAACGCATCATTGCGTGCCAGAAAAGTATTCGCTGGTCGTTTCCGAAGCGATCGAAATCGGTTGTCGATGGCTAGCCTCAAATCAAAACGACGATGGAGGTTTTGGCGACACCAATCGCAGTCACTCCAACATCGCGACATCAATACTGGTTCAAGCCGCATGGCAACTAGCCGGATTCAATCCGGAAGCTGGAGTTAAAGCCGATCTAGCCTCTCAATACATCGAAACCACAGGTAAATGGGAGGCGCTGCGTCGCCGATACGGCAAAGATAAAACCTTTGTGGTCCCGATAATAACCAATTGTGCGTTAGCTGGGTTGGCAGAATGGAAGCAAGTTCCCACGTTACCCTTCGAGGCGGCTTGGTTGCCCCAGTCATGGTATCGAATGGCTCGCATGCCAGTTGTCAGCTACGCAATCCCAGCGCTGGTGGCGATGGGCCAAGCCAAGTTTCACTTTCAGCCTCCACTGAACCCGATGTTCAAGGCATTGCGGCGACAAGCGATCAAACCAACTCTGAACGTTCTGACCAAGATGCAACCCGATTCAGGTGGGTATTTGGAAGCCGTCCCACTGACCAGCTTCGTGCTAATGAGTCTAGCGGCGATTGGCAAAGGCAACCTCCCAGTTGCTCAGAACTGCATCCGCTTTTTAATCGATTCCAGGCTGAGCGATGGAAGTTGGC
>JANNNN010000933.1:0-7652 GCA_031398555.1 Planctomycetia bacterium
CCCCGGTTGCTCCAAGTTACTGAGTATTCCAGTTCCAAAGGTCGACACGCCTGCCAACAACACTCAGGCAGGCAGCACTGAGGTTCTGGGCACTGAGGCGGCCAGCAACGATACGGATATCGCGCTCTGCATTCCTTGCCCCAGATGCAAACATGAATTGATTTGCAGTCCGAGCTTAGTCGGGACTAAGGGCCAGTGTCGTGGTTGCAATCACATTTTCGTCATCAACGACTTACCTACCAATGAGGTTGTTTCGCCGGAGCAGACAGTAGGTTGGTTTTTCAGTTGCCCAAAATGCAGTCAATTGTTTGAGGGCAACGAAGCGATGCGCGGACGACGCGGAACATGCCATGCTTGCGGAGCGGTGTTTCCTATTGAACTGCGAGTTGCAGATGAAAAGAAGGCTGAATCGCGGAAAAAGAAACCGCCAGGGTACCCCAGTTCGTTTGACAGTCTCGATGGCGATCTGACTCTCGATGTGCTTCCCGAAGAAGAGGCAGCACACGACCCGACAGCGAACTCAAACCAACAATCAATTTCGTCAGGGACGGTTATATCCAGAGTGTCACGAGGCGACCGGCGACCCATTCAATTCAATTGCACTAGTTGCAAGGGACGGATGGAAGTCCCGGGTGAAGCAGCCCGTCAATTGACACATTGCCCACATTGTAAACGGCAGCTGGCCGTTCCCTCGGAAAGTGAGACAACGCCTGAGGCGCTTGCGGCCAGCGATCCCTGGGCAAATCTCAGCCCGCTCGGTCCGGCGCCGGCACCGATGCCGCAATCGAATCCGTTTGGCGATACGATGTATCCGCCGCCAATGCCCATATCGTCGATGGCGGGCACTAGGTCGTCCCGATCAAACCGGCGAAGCGGCGGCGGAACACACATGGCATGCGGAATTTCTATTGCGATCTGTGCATTTCTGGGTATTGCCCTCGCAATCCTATACATTGTGCTAGGAACGATTGCGATGATGGTTCCCAATGTGGACCACACGGATGCTTCAATTCAGATCTTTATAGCATCGCTGATATTCATTCTCTCCTTGGTGCAACTGTTGGGTGGCGTTTCGCTCGCGCGCCGCTCGGGGCTCCCGATGGCCCGCATGGGGGCAATTATTTGCTGTTTGCCCTGCGTCTGCCTCATCATCAACATACCGTTCGGCATTTGGGGTTGCATTCTGACCTTCGGACAGAATGCGGAACGCGAGTTCCGTTAAGTTCCATTTAGATCAAATTTGGGGGAATACTTCCAATTTGAATAATCCACAGGCTGGAAGCCTAAGCTACTTCAATAAGGCGCTGCAATGGGCACAATTCAAGTATTTCAACATAGCAACTTCACTGCGTTCATTGCGCGGGCAATCACGCTTAGCCTTTTCGCTGCCAACTGGCTTGCGCCGGGAACCTGCATTGCCGCAGATACTCGCCCGAATATCGTCTTGATGCTGGTCGACGATATGGGAATGATGGATACTTCACTGCCGTTTCTAACTGACGAAGCAGGGCAACCGAAACGCTATCCGTTGAACGATTTCTATCGCACTCCTAACATGGAACGCATGGCGGCCCGCGGCGTGCGATTCAACAACTTCTATGCAAATAGCGTCTGTTCACCAACGCGACTTTCGATAATGACGGGCCAATATGCGGCCCGTCATCGCACCACGAATTGGATCAATCCGGACCAAAACAACGCTGGACCCAATGGCCCGAAAAATTGGAACTGGAATGGATTGAAAAAGACCGACATGACTCTAGCTAAAATTTTGCAACAAAATGGCTATCGCACCATTCATGTCGGCAAAGGGCATTTTGGGCCGCGAGACAGCGGAGGGGCTGACCCGCTAAATCTTGGTTTCGATGTTAATGTAGGTGGCTGCTCGATCGGGCAACCAGGCAGCTATTTTGCGAAGCAGGATTTTGGACTGAATGGAAAGCATGCAGTCCCCAACTTAGAGAAGTATCACGGCACCGATTTATTCCTCACCGAGGCGTTGACAATCGAAGCCAAGGCACATGCTTCGGCGGCTGTGGGCGCTGGCAAGCCCTTCTTGTTGTATTTTCCTCAGTACGCTGTGCATGCCCCATTCAACTCGGACAAACGCTTCGAAGCTCACTACAAAGACTCGGGCAAGTCACCCCAAGCTCAAGCGTTTGCGACACTCGTCGAAGGCATGGACAAGTCGCTTGGCGATGTGCTCGATCATCTCGAAACCATCGGTGTAGCAGAAAATACGCTCGTCATTTTCCTGGGCGACAACGGTAGCGATGCGCCACTTGGACATCAACATGCAGTGGCTTGCGCGGCACCGCTTCGCGGAAAAAAAGGAGCCCACTACGAAGGTGGTATGCGAGTCCCCTTTATTGCATCGTGGGCGAAACACTCGAACAACTCACTGCAACAGAGATTGCCAATCGAGCCCGGAGCGATTCAATTACAAGTAGCTTCAGTGTGCGATTTGTTCCCGACATTGCTTTCGCTCACCGGAGTCGAGACGCCAAAGGGTCACACTGTCGATGGCAAATTGCTTGATCGATTGCTCACCGGTCAAAAAGATCCGCAGCGCGATGAGACTTTTTTGATGCACTACCCACACTCACCCCATCGCAGCGATTACTTTACCGTCTACAGAGAAGGCGACTGGAAGGTCATCTATCATTATCTTCCTACCGAAGTCTCAGCTGGATCGCATTACCAGCTATTCAACCTCAAGCAGGATCCGTTTGAGCAAGTCGACTTGGCAAAAAAAGAGCCGACCGAGCTTCGCCGCATGATGGAACGGCTCACAGCAGCGCTTAAGGATTGCAGTGCTGTATATCCTGTTGATACGAACGGCGAAACGCTGTTGCCGCTGGTCCCTTGAAAGAGGGAGCCTCTGCAAAGTTGGGATCGCACACCGCGTTTGACGTGTACCACTGAAGTTGAGTAGATGAGGGGACGGGAGGTGCGAGGCTCCTGCGGAGCTATTTATAAATCAAACTCGGCAGGAGCCTCGCACCATAGCTCTAAACATCTTTTGTTTTGTGCTATCAATCGGCAACGGGAGAGCGACGCTCCTGCGGAGCTTTACCAGGTTGCGAGTGGACGTCCACAAGCAGGGAAGACGGGCTCGCGGCCCATGAAAAACTCGGCAGGAGCCTCGCTCTCCCGCGCTGTGTTTTCATTACCTTAAAAACACAAAAGGTGTTTAGAGCGATGGCCTCGCGCCTCGCACTCCCGATAAAACTGCAGGCAATTTCCAAAGGGAGAGTGAGACAACGCACTGCGAGCTAACAAGGGGGCGGAAAACATAGGCATCCACAAGCTGGATGCTTGCCCTACCTTAATGAAAATAGCTCGGTGAAATTTCTCGGAGCGCTATAGCCACTTGTTCGACCGTGTAAAGCACTTGTTCTTCACTATGTGTGCAGTTGATGAAGAATCGCAAACGAGCGGCGGATTCATCTACAGCTGGATAGAGAATCGGTTGCACATTGATGCCCGCTTCAAACATCTTTCGCGACAATAACAACGCGTGCAATGAATTTCCGGTGATTACAGGTACTACCGCAGTACCGCATGATTCTCCGGTATTCAATCCGCGTTTTTTGGCTTCGGAGAGAAATAAGGCTGAACGGGCATGCAAGGTTGCGACGCGCTGCGGATTGGCTTTCAGCGTACGTAACGATGCGAGGGCAGCGGCAGTATTTGTCGGCGAAAGACCAACGCTGAACACGAAGCCAGGCGCGGTGTACTTGAGCAGTTCGACTAATTCGCGGCAACCAGCAATGTAACCACCGCAGCTACCGAACGATTTGCTAAGTGTCCCCATCCAAATATCAACATCGCGACCGCTGGCGCCAAAATGCTCTGCGATACCACGCCCCGTTTTGCCCATCGTGCCAATTGAGTGCGCTTCGTCGACCATCAACCAGGATTGATGCCGATTCTTGACTTCGATGAACTTTGGTAGCTCAGGGAAATCGCCGTCCATGCTATAAACCCCTTCAACAATTACCAACACGCGCCGATAGCTTGAACGAACCTCTGTAAGAATTGCTTCTAACTCCTGCCAGTCGTTATGTGGAAACGCTCGACGGCGAGCCCCTGACAGAATTGCACCTTGGACAATGCTGTTGTGGGATAGTGCGTCGTGCAAAATCAGATCGCCAGGACCAACCAAGTGACCAATCGTAGTCTCGTTGGTTGCATGACCGCCGACCATCACAATGCAATCTTCAGTTCCAACCCAATCGGCGATTTCGGTTTCGAGCAGTCGGTGGAGATCTTTCTCACCGCTGACTAGACGCGACGCGCTGACGCTGGTTCCGTAACGCTTCACCGCCTCGATAACGGCTTGATTGACGGCTGGATCGCCGGACATGCCAAGGTAGTTGTACGATGCAAAGCTGATCAGTTTTCGGCCAGCGATCATGGTCGTGTCGCGAACTGTACCTTCATGTACCGAGAAGTACGGATTGGGAACGCCGGTCAATTCGAACTGGGCCATAGTTCGCTTCAGTCGGCGGTACTCAGGCAGTTGATCGAACTGAAAATCTTCGAGGGCTGTTTGCCGTTTGTCGACCGGTCGGATACCCGTTTCGGCAGGAACGAGATCACGGCGGATCCGTTTCTTACCGAGGTAACGATCGATCGCTTCAGCGACTTCGCGAATCGTCTCGATGTCTTGGATAACTTGTTCGGGGAAACGGCCGTCGAAGGTCTGTTCGAGCGTATGAGCGATCTGCATTCGCTCTAGGCTATCGAGTCCCAGGTCAAGGACGATATTTGTATCCAACTCTAAATGCTTGGCGCGTTCCTGAGCCACCGCGCGGACAGCGTCCATAACAATGTCAACGATTTCATGATCCGGCTGCGTTGATGCGGGTGTCGCGGCGGCCGGCTCTGGTGCAACCGTTTGTCCATTTCCACTGCGTTTAAACGATGAAGCCGCGATCATCGGTTCTCCATCAGGCAGATCGACGTCCCAAGATTTCCATTCGGCAACCGTCTTCAGCGAACCGCGTTGATACTCTTGTCGGCAAGCGTGACGTTGCACTTTGCCGCTGGACGTGCGAGGTAGAGTACCGAAGCGAACCAATACAACGGCGTCAGGCGGTAACTCATGTTGCTGCGTCACATCGCGACGAATCGCCATGATTACTTTATCAAAGTCAAGATCTTCACGGCGCTGCACTTCGGCTGCAATAATCAGTCGCTCGCGATCGCCCGAGCTATCGGCAAACGCTGCCACAAGACCGCTTTGCATTATCTCATGAGCCTGTTCAACAGTCAGTTCGATATCTTGTGGATAGCGATTGACGCCGCGAACAATGATCATGTCCTTCAAACGACCGGCGACGTACAACTGGTTTTCGAACACAAATCCCAAATCGCCAGTTCGCAGAAACGGCCCATCGCCGTCCGACGTCGTAGCTCCGAAAACTTCCATGTTGATTTCATCTTTCTCCCAGTAGCCTTTTCCGGTACTGGGACTGTCAATCCAAATTTCACCGATCTGAGTTTCATCCACAACATGTCGGGTCTGTGGATCTACGATCAAAACTGTTTCGCCGGGCAAAATCTGACCACAGGCCACCAGCAGCCGCGCATGCGGATCGTCCGAGGCACAAGGTACAACTCGATTGGCTTCCAATTCGCGTGTATCAAAGGCTATCGATGGTGGTGGCTCTGTCTGCGGACCGCCAGTGACAATCAATGTCGTCTCGGCCATTCCATAGCAGGGTAAGAACGACTGACGCTTGAAACCGTACTTTGAAAATCGGTCTGTAAACTGTTGAAGAGTGCTCGCCCGGACCGGTTCAGCACCGTTGAACGCAGTCCGCCACGTGCTAAGATCGATCCCTTCAAGCTCTTCGTCGGTAATCTTGTCGACGCAAAGCTGATATGCAAAATTCGGCGCACCACTTACGGTAGCCCCATATTTCGAAATCGATTTCAACCAACGAATGGGTTGCTGTAGAAAAGACATGGGGCTCATCAGTACCATCGGGCAACCGATGAATAGCGGCATCAAGATGCCGCCGACCAATCCCATGTCGTGATAGGTAGGTAACCAACTGACTCCCATACTATCTTGGCCCGACTGGAAAGCGGCCGCAATCAGTTCTGTATTGCGGACCAAATTGCCGTGTGTCAACATGACACCTTTCGGCTGGCCAGTGGACCCCGATGTGTACTGCAACATCGCGAGGTCGCGATCTTGAATCACAGGGGCTTTCCAATGTGCGGAGTGATTTTGAGCAAGTGAATCGGAAGCAATAATGGTTACCGATTCCCATTCGACCCAATTCGCATCGGCTTCGATGGCTTGCCGAACTAATTCATTTGTAAGTGCAAATTGCGATTGGCAATCTTTCGCAATACCGTGGATACGCTGGCCCTTGCGATTTCGCCGCGGCGGGAACGCAGGGACTGCCGTGGCGCCAGCATAAAGGCAACCGAAAAATCCGATTACGAAATCCATTACAGGCGGATACAACAGTAAAACTCGCTGGCCTGTGCCACCTAGTTTTTGGAGATATCCGCCTAAATTGCGCGCCGCCTCGTCCAACTGCCCGTATGTGAGACACAGGTCTTCATCGCCTTCGCGATCCGCGAAATAAAATGCAGGCGAGTCGCCGCGCACTTTGGCCCAATGCTGCAAAACAGCAACCAAATTAGAACGCGGCGGCGGCTGGTTACCTAAATAGCGTTCAAGGCCCAACGGCCTACCTGCAGTGTACCGGGCAAGTGAGCTTGTCATTTTTTGAATCATCAATCACCAACCTGAAGCCCGTCAGGGCCGGAGAAGTCAGTTCAAGTTCAGCCAAATATTGCAGGCAATGGATCGAACAAACAATTTCAAAAGCCGCGTAGGACTTACTTTCGCCGCATTCAAAGTTGTTCGCAAGACACTGTATCGCCCAAATTGCCGGAATAACTATCCCATCTTAACAGAAGCCATCTGGCTTATGTCGCCTCTTGCATTAGCACTTATCGTCACGAAGTTACGTACCAGAAGTAGCCGCAATCTCCAGAATGCTCTAGAAAATCTCCGAAACTTTTCAGAAATTGCTAGCTTTTGTGCGAGTTAGCCTCGTTGGCAAGCCGCGATTTTAGTAACGCCAAACAACCGAACCATTTCGAAAAAGACTTTAACTTCTTCCAAAGAATTCGAAAAAATTTCCAATCGTTCCTAGCCTGTCCGTTCAGCGAAACCTGCCAGACCTCGCCGGTTGTTACTTCTATCGCAGTTAACCAACCACCCCCAAAGCAACACGTATCAATGCAAGTTAAGTGCCCGAAATAACCAATTTCAAAGTTGGGCTGCGGAGTATGTCCCACGAAAACATGCTTTCCTGAATAGTGGCGCACAGGGAGTGTTTCACCCAGATGTTCCCAGTAAAGCATCTGTTCTGACTGGTCAGACAAGGGCAAAGTTGCATCGTAGCTGGCATGGACGAACAGCGCCTTGTCTGTTTCATAATACGGCAGCAGATCGTGTAGAAACTTCAAATGCGATGCCGGCACCCGGTCCAAGCCACCGCCGTAACTTGTCATTGTTTGCTGTCCGCCAAGCCCCAGCCAAATTTCGGTCGGCAAACCGGCAAGAATGTTACGGAAAATGATTTCATGATTGCCCAGCAAGCAAATGACTTTGCAGC
>JANNNN010000940.1:0-6216 GCA_031398555.1 Planctomycetia bacterium
AACTCACGCTTTTGGAACCCGTAATTTCCTTGCTGCAAAGCACTTATCGCAATCAGGCGAGATTCGCCAGCCGATTGCCGCGCGGCAATTTCTGTGCAACCACATCGGAAAAGTGGTTCAGTTGGAAATCGGAAGCGACACCGCACCGCGACTCAATTGCTGAGCACGATCTGTGAGAAGCAGTTCGACTGCACGCCCGGGATGGTTTTGATCTTGCATACTTGGGGACAGAAGATGAATCTTCATGCCCATGTGCACATCATCATGACCGCTGGCGGGTTATCAAGCGACAAGTCGAAGTGGATCAATATCGACTCGTCGCATCCGGCCATGCAGAACGACGCACTTGCAGATCAGTTCCGTTCGAGGTTCTTAAGACGCTTAAAAAGTTTGGTTCGAAGTAACAAGTTGATCTGGCCTACCGCTGATCTGCTCCCTACCAATCATGAAGCTCTAGGCCTGGACAGTTTTGAACAGATGGTTGAGTTTGTCGATCCGGCTTTTACCAAGACGCCGCTGTCGCCTGGTAAGTCACGACGAGTGTTAACGAATATCGAGAAGGCCATGTTCGACAAGCTCAGTATTAGGCAGTGGATTGCTAACTGCCAACCGACTCCACCGGAGTATGACGGCCCAGAGCGAGCGAGTAACTTGGTACCGTGCAAGTGACGGTTCGAATCAGCGTACCATCACTGGCCCGATAGCCGTAGTATTTCTTGCGGCCATACGGATCTTCGTCGCACAGGAGTTCATTGTTCGCATAAGTTTTCTTACTTGAAAGCGTTTTGCCAGATCGAGGATATTGCTTCACTTCGACGACGCGATTGTATACGTCATAAACGTAATCGGTTTTCGCTCCATTGCTTAAAATAGACGCTTTTAGAGAATTACTTCCAGCTTTATAAGTGTAGGAAGTGACGTTCAAAAGGTTGGCATCTGTAACCGCAGAACCTGCGCTACTATCAAGGATATCAGAATCGATGGCTGCCCCAACCGTATTCGTGATCAAGCGGCGCGAAGTGTCGTAAGCCAGGTTCGTAACGACGTTGACACGGTCTTTCCTTTTTACGATCAAACCCGCCTGGGATGAGCTTGCTCCTCCATACAGAGTCTGCTCTGTCGAAGTGTCAGGATAAGTTACTTGGGTTTGGCGGCCCAAGGAATCGTAAGTGTAAGAAGTAAGTCGAACTTCTGTCAGCCGCGTAGGTAACTTTTGTGCGGTTGTAATCAGCGTCATATTCGTAAACCCTTTCGCGTCCTTGGGCGTCAATTTCGGATGGAATTATTTGCAGGTCGATCTGCGACATAGCTCGGGACAAATGGTCCCAAACTACTTTGCAAATCCGGCAGTCGCGATGTAGCGAACTGGCGAACTCGAATCGCTGTGTTCAAGTATCAAGGCTTCCGTTTGCGCGAGTGATTGCACAAGCTGCGCACCGGCAACTGGGCCAAGTACACAGACAGCGGTAGCGCAGGCGTCAGCATCGGCGGCTGAGGGCGCGATGACCGTTGCGGCGATTGGGCCTCGAACACTTCGGCCGGTGCGAGGTTCAAGTATATGACTATAGCGCTGGCCTTCAATTAGCGTGAATTGCCACAGGTCACCTGAGGTAGCAATCGAAGTGTTCGAAAGCAACAATCGTCGAAGGATAGGCTGGCCCTTCTCAAGTGGCGAGATCTCGATGCGCCATCCTTCGCGGTCAGGCGGCGGATCTCCGCATCGCATATTGCCGCTGATGTTAACCAAGCACTTTTTCAATCCAGCCTCATCGAACAATTTAAAAATCTCATCGACAACATAACCTTTGCCGATCGCACCAAAGTCCAAGCGAATCCCGTCATGTTTAAAACGAACCGATTTTGTTTCCAGATCTAATTGAACATTTTGCCAACCGCTTTGCTGCAAAGCCTTTTGACGTTGTCCTTCCGTAAGCGGCAGTTTCGTTCGGCGCGATGCTCGCCACTGTCGCGTCAAACTTCCAAGGCTGGCGTCGAACGAACCATCGGAGATTTTGTACCAGCGTTCGGACGCGGCGAGCATATTCCAGAGATCGGACGAAACACTTACGAACCCATCGCCAAAAGCTCGTTCGGTCAACAGCGACGCTTCACTTTCGGGATTGTAATCCGTCAACGTGTCTTCAATTTCCTTCGTCCGCTCTTTGGCAGCTTGAACCGTTCGACTCACGATCGCAGAGTTGGCTGAGAAAACTTTAATGTCGACGAGCGTGCCAAGGGCGGGAAAACGCGCTTCGTAGCCCTCAATCGGGTCTCCAACTGCTTCGATTCGCGCCGTTTCGTCGGTCAGCTGCGCTAAGGCATTGTTGTACGAAATCAATGCTAAGCAAGCGTATGCACAAATCACCATAAAAGCGGTCGCTAGGTTTTTCCTGGTCGCCACCAATGCTAAATAGAACATTCCTCTTTGCATCGCGAAACTCTGTGTTAGGATTCCTTAGGGTTGCGTCTATATCCGTCCTGATTCGATTATAATGGACGAACCGACCTTGCTGGTGATTTCGTTTCCATTCCCGCGTTTAGGTGTTTCATGCTGAGTTTGAGAAAATGCTCCGTTTTCGTTTCGGGCGTTTTAGGTTTGAGCCTAGGTTTTTGTGTTACCATTTCCGCCGAGGATAGGCTTCCACCAGTCGACGTGAAGGGCAGCGTAGCGGCTATTGAGGCCGAGATGAAGCCTTACGCGGAGATTATCGAACAGACAGACGCCACGATCGACATGTTGCCGATTCCAGGCGGCAAATTCAGAATGGGTAGTCCCGAAAGCGAGGCGAATCGTAAAGCGGACGAAGGACCGCAACATGAGGTTGAGATTTCGCCGTTCTGGATGAGCAAGACGGAGATCGCTTGGAATTCTTACGATGTTTGGGCATCCGACTTAGATGTTTATCGTCGCGGAGTGCTGAATTTGAAGCTGTCGCCGCGCGACGCACTCTCTGACGTGTATCAGCTCAGCCAACCCACAAAACCCTATACCGACATGACATTTGGGATGGGTAAACGCGGCTTTCCAGCCATCTGCATGACCCAACACTCCGCCCGAACATTTTGTAAATGGTTGAGTGCAAAAACGGGCCGCTACTATCGCTTGCCGACCGAAGCAGAATGGGAGTATGCTTGCCGCGCGGGGACATCGACAGCCTACTCCTTCGGCGACGATCCAGCGCTCCTCGAAGAATACGGTTGGTTCAAGTCGAATACCGAAGACGGTTATAAGAAAGTCGGCAAGAAGAAGCCGAATCCGTGGGGACTTTACGATATGCACGGCAACGTCGCCGAATGGGTACTCGATCAATACGATGAAGCGGGCTATGGCGACGTTAGCAAAGTTGCCAAAGATCCGCTTGCTGTCCCAAAAGAACTTTATCCACGCACGGTTCGTGGCGGCGGCTGGGACAAAAGTGCCCCCGAGTGCCGCAGTGCAGCTAGGGAAGGCTCCACTGAAGATTGGATCGCTCAAGATCCGCAATCGCCGGTTAGCATTTGGTATCTTACGGATGCCTTGCACGTGGGATTCCGCGTTGTTCGGCCTCTGCAAGAACCTTCTGAGGAAGAGAAAGAAAATCACTGGGAGAAATCTGAGCCTGTTCAAGTTGAACGCGTCGGCGGGAAGCAAGAATAGTCTTCAACTTACTCCAGTTTGAATTGATGCGACCTTTACAATAAGTAAATGAACTACCCTACCTGTTTTACCCACCGGAGAACTCGATGATTGAAAGTCCAAATTCCTCACGCCGCGATTTTGTAAAGAAATCTGGCGTAATTGCATCTGCGGCGACCGTGCTTGCGACTCGCCCAATGAACGTTCATGCCGCCGAGAACAATACATTACAGGTTGCACTTGTCGGCTGCGGCGGTCGCGGTACGGGTGCTGCATCCAACGCACTCTCAGTTCCAGAAGGCAACTTGAAGTTAGTTGCGATGGCCGACGTCTTCGAAAGCAAGATGAGCGCCAGCTATAACCAACTGCAAGAGTCGTTCAAAGACAAGATGGACGTGCCCCCCGATCGACGATTCATTTCGTTCGATGGCTACAAGCAAGCCATGGATTGCCTCAAGCCAGGCGATATCGTCGTCATGGCCTCGCCACCAGCCTTCCGTTGGGTCATGTTCAAGTACGCCATCGAGCGCGGTTTGAACGTGTTCATGGAAAAACCGGTAACCGTCGACGCGCCTACTAGCAAGCGAATGCTTGAGCTCGGCGAACTTTCAGTCCAGAAGAACTTGAAGGTCGGCGTGGGATTGATGTGCCGTCATTGCGAAACGCGTGCGGAACTGAACAAGCGAATCAAGGACGGCGCCATCGGCGATATCCTCATGATGCGTGCTTACCGCATGGCGGGCCCAACCGGATCGGCAGCCGTCGGTCCGAAGCCAAAGGACATGTCGGAACTGATGTATCAAATCAGCAAATTCCACGGCTTCTTGTGGGCCAGCGGTGGCGGCTACAGCGACTTTTTGATTCACAACATCGACGAATGTTGCTGGATCAAAGATGATTGGCCGGTTGAAGCTAAAGGCTCTGGCGGTCGTCACTATCGCGGCGATATGGTGGATCAGAACTTTGATTCCTACTCCGTTGAGTACACTTTCCGCGACGGTACAAAGCTGTTCCTCAACGGCCGCACTCAGCCAGGATGTCACAACGAGTTCGCAAGCTACGTGCACGGTTCGAAGGCCGCCGCCACGATCTCAGCTGCTGCTCATACGCCCGCCAAGTGCAAGATCTACAAAGGTCAGCGTTACGAGCCGGGCGATGTTACCTGGGAATACCCAGCTGACGAAAAGAACCCCTACCAATTGGAATGGAACAATTTGGTAGCTGCGATCCGTGCCGATAAACCTTACAACGAAGTCAAACGCGGTGTCATGGCGAGTGCGGTCACTTCGATGGGACGCATGGCTGCCCACACTGGACAAGTCGTCACTTTTGATGACTTCATGGACTGCGAACACGAGTTCGCGCCAGGTCTTGAGAGCTTGAGCTTCGACAGCGAAGCGCCGGTGAAAGCCAATGCCGACGGCAAGTATCCAGTGCCACAGCCTGGTTTGACGACCGAACGCGAATACGCGTAAATCCGAAAGTTAGTTGTAGACGTTGCGCCGCAGTTAATTTAGCTGCGGCGTTTTAGTTTTATAAGAAACGCAAACTCTCAGTAGTTCTTTCGTTAGCATTGTCGCCTTTCGCTCCTCAAAAGTATGAGTTTGTTTTCATCCGTGGGACCACTTTGTCATCCGTGGGCCATTAACATGCGTTTTCCCACGGATGGCATAGCGGTCCCACGGATAGAACATTTTTACTGAACTGCCATTTTCCCTCGTGGACCTTCGCCGTGGAATCGAACAAATGACATTACTAAAATACGCCCTAACTGCTTTCATTTGCGCCACTTTCTTGATGTGCGCTGGCAATAGCCCGGCGCAAGTAGTGATCGATATACCGGAGTTAACCGAGAGTAGTGGACTCGCCTTCTCAACACGTTCCGACGATGTGTTTTTTTCGCATAACGACTCCGGGGACTCAGCTCGATTGTTCGCATTCGATCTAAAAGGCAAATTCCTTTACGAATTAAATGTCGCAAAGGCGAAGTCCAAAGATTGGGAAGATATGTGTTCCTTCGAACACGATGGTAAAAATTGGTTAGCGGTTGGCGACACCGGTGACAATGATTTCGAACAAGATTTCGTCTCGATATATGTGTTCAAGGAACCGAAAGAAAAGGAAGGCGATCGTAAACGCAGTGCCGAAATTGAATACGAACTGAAAGTCGAATATCCGTTTGGTCCAGTCAACAGCGAAGCCCTTGCATATGACCCTATTCGGCACAGTTTTTTGCTTCTATCTAAAGAGACCCTGAGCTGCGTGTTTTATGAAGTTCCAATCCCTGCCACTCCCAAAGGTGACGTTCGCGTGAAGGCGAAGCAAGTTGCAAAATATGTCATTCCGATGGTCACCGGAGCTGCGATTTCGCGTGATGGCCAGCATCTGGCTATTTGCACTTACGGCCCAGCCTGCATGCTCGACCGCAATAACGGCAATCCCGAAAAACCCTGGGAATTGAAAGCGAGTGAATTGGCAACCAAGTTTTTTAAAGTCCCACCGCGTAAACAAGGTGAAGCGATCTGCTTTGCTCCGGATGGAAACCACCTTTGGTTCACCAGCGAACACAAACCAACTCCACTGATCCAAGTGAAGTTGGC
>JANNNN010001014.1:0-2981 GCA_031398555.1 Planctomycetia bacterium
CACCCCGGCTCAATTTGATTCTACGTAAGAAGGTAAAAAGCGTTACCAGCTTCTCAAGATTGTACGCTAATTTTCGCTAACTCTCGCTAATACTGTGGTTAATTAGTACTCAATCACTTTTGTGGTGGCCACTTACTGGGCCCACGAAACCGGCTCACGACGGCGCTCCAGTCACCCAAACCAGATCATTGAGCGATCAAATGCTATGACCCACCGTGTCGACTCATTCAAGTTCACCGGACCTCAAAATTCCATGCTTGGAATGTAGCAGCGTTGGCATATCGTTTGCACGCTGGGAGATGAAGCATTGCGACCGATCGAGTGTGCACGCAAACACAACCATAAAAAGTTCTTCAGCGATCAGAATCGCAGTTGCTTGTTTACTTCCACGCCCCTTTTTAAGGTGGTTCTCGGACTTTAGCTTGCGGTGAACAAACGAAGTTCAAGATTGACATGATGTGCCATTTCATTTGTGGGTGTGCGCTAAAATCGAGCTAGCCAAGAAGTGTCTGTTTAGTCATCCTGTAAAGTGGCGAAGGCGGTTTGGTGAGTGGTTTAATAGTTTAGCTGTCGCGCAAGTATGGCGGTTGTCTAGAATGACCTAATGGCATCAAGGTTGAAAGTTGCGCTGAAGGTGCCTGTTCATGGAAAAGCACTCGAATTCTTTAGAATCGCCGATCCCCTCTGCCTTGGAAGAGTCTCAGGAACTTCCAATTCATGTGGAGGCCGATTTTGCGCCTCTAGTAGAAGATTGTACCAACGAATTGGCTTACCAACCTCAGAATGACCCTCATCACGATGAGTCGCTCCGGGCGCAAGAAGCTTTTGAACAGGCAACGCAGGCTGCAGCGGATGGTGACGAAAAACGAGCTGTACGGCAATATTTAAAAGCTGCCAACCTGGCGGAGGCGACGCGCGAATGGTATTTGGCTGCGGTTTCCAGTGAACGAGTAGGGGACTTTCTTGTAAGCCCTAAGCCGCCGGAAGATTTGGAACGCGCATTCCGCATGTACCGCCGAGCAGTTGCTGCATATGAGCAGTGTGGCCTTTACGATGAAGCCCGTCGCCTCTCATACCGCCTTATGCGACTAAAGTTACGCCGTGGACGCCAACTCGGACTATCCCCGATGGTGCGTTTAGAAATTTTCCTCTATTGGGCGGCAGCAGGTTTCGGCTATCGGCCGCTCCGAGTTATAGGCAGCGCAGTCACAGTAGTGACGATATTCGGCCTAGTATTCTGGGCGACGAGCGGGGTAGTGACAAGCGGTAGTACATTGAGACGTGCTGATCTCTGGGAGTGCATATATTTCAGTGGCATCACCTTTGGCACGGTCGGATACGGGGATTTCATCCCAGCTCCACACATGCGATTCTTAGCGCTGACCGAAGGAGCACTAGGCGTGTTCACAATCGGCTTTCTTGTGGTGGTACTAGCCAATCGGTTGCGGCATTAAGGGGCCGCGGCAACGTTGTTCGCGTGACATGTGGGACTGGCAAAAAAAGTTATCGGGATACAACGCAAAATCTGCGATGACACCCAGAAGGCTCTGAAGCTCGCTCGTGCTGCTAGGCCAAAGAATATCCCAAGAGATCACATTGGCATCAACCGAAGCTTTAGCATGTCTATCAAGTGGCCGCATCGAAGACTCGCAAGTCAGACCGTTCCATCGCCAAGGAGCCCTATATCTATGGCGAGGCATGCTCACCAAACGAAAAACAGCCCCACGGCGAACGTATCTTACCGCGACCATCGGGACAGGTTTGGGACCATCAGTCGTTTCTCCACAAGATCGGCTGGTGGACTGGCTTCCATTTCCAAACAGTGCCAGTATCCAGTCCGTAGTTAAAGTAGAGTACCAAGGCGCTTCGCCAGTACCGACCAATGTCAAACGGTTGATGCCATCCACGGGGTCTTGCTAACTGATAAGTAGCAAAATACAAAGCATTAAGTTCTGTCTTTGTGAGATAGTGTCTACCCGCAACGTCGCGCTGCAGCTTTGTCTTTGGGAACCGCGGAAGTGTTTCGACTAGCTCAGCACAAGCATGGAAAGCACGAATACGACGAGCAGCTCCGTTTATTCGCTCCTCAACCGTGGTTTCAAATGAGCCGAACCACGCGATAGCGGCCACGACCGCACTGCTAACCTGGGCGGTCGCTAATTGCGTCGAAAATAGGCACCAATCGCTTGCCATGAGAATTGACGGCCGATGGCACCAATTGGGGTTCTTGCGAAACTACGTCCAAACCCGGAAACTATGTCTCTCTCGCGCAGTGGTCCTGTTTAGAAAGGGAGTCGTAACAACTAACTCATCGAATTTCTAGCACGAATATACTGTTGGTCTCTCATGCACTAATGATCTTCACCAAGTAACAGTAGGTTAAAATTGTGCGATCCTGGCAGATCTCGCTGATTGTGGCCGTAGCGTATCTCGTTACCGGTTATCTCGGGTTGATGATGCCAGCGATTGGCTCCAGCGTCTCCCTGATTTGGTTGCCAACTGGGATCGCCGTTGCCGCGTTACGCCGATGGGGTTATAGGTGTTGGTGGGGCGTGGCACTCGGGGCGATCAGCGTGAACCTCGCAATCGGCAACCCGTTTCCTCTCGCCTGCGGCATTGCCGTCGGCAACACACTGGGGCCATTGCTTGCGACCCTAATCCTGGTTCGAACGGGTTTCTCACTCCAGCTCAAACGGTCGCAGGACATCTTGCTGCTTAGCGGAGCTGCCGCGGTAGGGATGTTGGTATCCGCAACGGGTGGGGTCTTGTGCCTCAATGCGGCTGGGAGCCTGACGGACGGGCACGTGCGGGCGTGGCTCATTTGGTGGGCTGGCGACACCACGGGAGCGATTGCCGCAGCTCCCCTGTTGTTTGTGCTGAATCGTGCGGAAATACACGCACTTCTGAGACGTCGAACCGAGTTGGGAATCTGGGCCGCGACGATCGTGGCGGCTGGACTGGGCGTGTTCGTGTTCAACACC
>JANNNN010001241.1:0-2950 GCA_031398555.1 Planctomycetia bacterium
AACTGGATCCACCCGCCGAGCATGCGGCACAGAGAGATGCTGGAGAATAGAATTTGTGCATTGGAGAGTCTTAATAAGCGAGAGACCATGCCTTTGAAATCTTCATCGCCAGGCATCGACAGCTACTTCGATACCCGCGGCTAGCGCCGTCGGCTCACATGACCACTAATCAAATCGAGAAATTTATGAGAATCATGGGATCGATCACATTGATCGTGGCATCATTTGTACTTTCGTGCGGTGTTAGTTTTGGTGAAACTCCAACAACCAAGAGAACACCAGCTGAAGAGAAGATGGCGACCGCGAAGAAAGAGATTGAACTAAAACCTCAGAGCGTCGATGCACACAATGCGCTGGCAATGGCCCTGACTCGTCGGGCGCGTGAGACTTCAGATCCCAGCTACTACGATCAGGCTGGCGAAGTTCTGAAGGATTCCTTTCGACTTGCCTCCGACAACTTTGAAGCTCGCCGCATTGAGACTTGGATCGCACTTGGCAAACATGAATTTTCCAGCGCCTTAGAACTTGCCCGTGCACTCAGTAAAAGTCGACCTGACGACGTTCTTGCTTATGCGTTACTTACTGATGCATGTGTCGAAACAGGGAACTACGAAGAAGCTGAGAAAGCCGCGCAGTGGGCGCTCGACATGCGCCCTGGCGAAATTTCCGGGCTCACTCGCGCAGCATATTTGCGAGAACTGTTCGGCGATATTCAGGGGTCGGTCGATCTGATGCAATCGGCTTACAATAAGACCGCACCTTCCGAGGTCGAAGACCGGGCTTGGATTCTTACGCAGTTCGCACATCTTCAGTTACTAAGCGGCAAGCCACAAGTTGCCGAGCTCGCGCTTGCTGACGCACTAAAGTTGTTTCCAGGCTACCACTACGCTCTGGGAAATATGGTCAAAGTTAGAATCGCTCAAAAGCGGTATGAGGAAGCTGTGACCGTTGCGCGCGAGTTCGTTCAAGCGGCACCACATCCTGAAAACCTGTTCGTTCTCGGTGTAACTCTCGAACATGCGGGCAAAACAGAGGAAGCCAAGCTAGCCTTCGCAGACTTTGAAACCAAAGCCCTTGCGGAATCCGAAGGAACCGATAACGCTAATCGTGAACTAGTCTTTTATTACATTAATCACGCGAGCAAACCCATGGAAGCACTGCGAATTGCAAGGAGCGAGTTGGCGCGTCGGCAAGATGTTTTCACACGCGAAGCCTACGCTTGGGCCTTACAAGCAAATGGCGAAGTCAAAGAGGCTCGGGTAGAGATCGAAAAGGCACTCGCCATCGGGATTCGCGATCCGATGTTCTTTTATCACGCCGGCATTATTGCTCAGAAAAACGGTGATCATGAACGAGCTGCGAAGTATTTACAGGAGTCGCTTAAACAGGCTGAACGTTCTGATGTCAGTGATCTGGCGATTGTGGCACTCGATCAATCGCGGTCTGCCACAACCAAGCAATAGTGTCGCCTTTTGCTCCGCAAAGGTAGCGTGGGTATTAACGTAGGAATCGAGCGAGGATGCTGGCAGCATCCCTCACGAATTGCTAAGTATCAGTGCGGATGCTGGCAGCATCCGCCACGAATTGCTAATTATGAGCGCGGACGCTGCCACGATTCTTGCATTTGAGAAAAAAAACAAAAACAAGCCAGGGCCTTATGGCGAACCTGCTTTGATCTTCTTCGCGCGACCTTGCGTCCACAATTTCAATCCTTCAAGCCGCTGCTTGCCGCGATGGAAATAGGCTTCGCCAAGTTGAGTTAAATGGTCATGGTAAAGTACACGTCGATCCGTCTTCCATTCGAGATGGGTGGGTGTGGTAAAACGCTCGCGTACGCAGAGCTCGGCTAGCGCTTCGCCGATTTGCTGATGTCCTTCAATGGTTGGATGCACATGATCAACGAGCCACTGTGAGCCAGGGATCTGGTGTTCACTTAATGCCGTTAGCAGTTGCTCTGCATCGACCAGCGGCACGTCGAACCTTTCGGCTAACTCCGTGACGGATTCAGCGATCGGCGTGATCGCTCGGAGAGGACAGACATCCGCATCTCGGGCTGCAACAAAGTAATGTTTGGCTAGCTTCCAGTCGCCTCGATCTGCCAGCAAGCGGCCTTTCAAAAAAAGAGCGCCCGCATGTTGGGGATCAATCAATAGAAGATCGTCCACTTCGGCAAGCGGGTCTTGGATGACGTCCAGGTGAGCACGCAAAGCATCCCACCGCTCCGTGAACTCAGACTGTTTTTCGCTTGACAACTTCGGATCGATTTCAAACTTGAACGGCGGACAATCGATCAAATTGCTTACAGGTCGAATGAGAATTAGCGGCACACGCGGTTTAGTGCACACGCGAATCATCTGCTCAACGTTCCATCGAAAGTGGTCCACAACGGGCCCGCGCCACGGATCATCTCGCCGATAGTCATTCAGACCACCACGGTAATCGAGCAGCGCATCGACTTCCGAAGCCAATTCAGTCTTCGAGGGAGCTTCCGTTCGCACCGCTGGTTTAGACACCAGCTCTCGCGCTAGCTGCACGGTTCGCAATCGCGTCAACCAAGCGAAGGCATGTGAGCGAGCGCTCACTGATTTCCAGCCCCCATAAGTCCGCTGCTCCAAGAATTCGTTTTGGCCAGTGTAGATAACGATTAAGTCAGGATCGTATTGGAGGACTTCACGAAGCACTGCCAACACTCGGTAACTGGCATAGGACAGCCCGCCGCAGTTAATGACTTCGTAGTTCGCGGCCGGCGACTGGGCTTGGAGGTTCAGTTTGAGCCATTCCGGGAAGGCTGTTTCGGTGCTATATGGTTCACCTTGCGTTGTCGAACCACCCAGTGCGAATACGCGAAATGTACCCGCTGGCTTTTTTACCGGAAATGAAACCGGTCGAAATAGGTGCAACCTCTCGCTGCCGATAGACAACTTTTGGGTTTTTGCATTCAGCTCGAACA
>JANNNN010001035.1:0-8318 GCA_031398555.1 Planctomycetia bacterium
CGCTGCCGTCGCCGAACACAGCTTGAAAAATCCCCGGCGTTGCAGCACTCTTCAGCTTGTTTAGCGGGTCCGCAGAATCGATATCAAGGTCCTCGGGCTTGGTCCAAGGAACCGCGGCCTCTTCAGCGGCTTCGACCAGCATGATCGTGTTGCTCGTTCCATCCGTTATTTGAGCAAATTTGGTCAGCTCATCCTTTCTTAAAAGCGTCTCTTCGTTCACGGGTGCCACGTAAACGGTATGCCCGGATTTGACCTTCTTGGCTTTGTGATTGTATGTCGCGGGCATCTTGTCAAGTAGCTTAATGTTGTGCTCGCTGTCCCAAGGTTCATCCAAATGAAACTGGTTATATAGATTGGCTTCTTCAATGAACGGTAAAATGGCCACGCGCCAACTCAATAGCGGCTTTCCAGTTCCCTGCTCTAAGATGGCTGTCGCGGGTAGGTGTCGATACGCCGATTCGTAATTGTGCATCGCAAGCCCCAGTTGCTTCAAATTGTTCGACGAATCCATACGCCGAGCCGCTTGACGGGCGGCTTGTACCGCTGGCAGTAGCAACCCAACGAGCATACCCATGGTTGCCGTATTCTCAATACCTTCAACTTCCAGAACGATGCGTTTTCCGTTCCGTTTTGGAGTCAACATGCGGGTGACTTCGCTGCTCACTCGATCAATGTACTTTTGACTCGCGGCACTGGCTGCCGAGCCGTCGTCAGGGATCGACATTTTCGTTTGTTGCACGAGCATGGTACTCGAGAATGCAATCAAGTTCATCAGACTCTTTTCCATGCTTGCAGCATCTGAGTCGTCGTTAGCAGACGCCATCAATTGCAGTTTTTCCGAACTATCCAACATCAAACGAAGAGCCATAAAGTCGGTCGACTTCGAAAGGACTTTTAAGTCCCCAGCGAGCTGAGGCGGGAGTTGTCCCTCCATGCTTTCAATACCGCCGTCAATCACTGGACGCAGGGACTTGATCGAAACTAACACCAACGCGTCTTGTCCCGAAGCGACGGACGTCAATGTTGTCGTCAGCGAAGTTGGGGCGCGCCGTTGCGTCACCATTCGCTTCACAAAAATCTTCGTGCCCAACAGAATTGTCTTTGGGCCAGCTTGATGCAGGATGACTTGTGGGTCGGGGGGACCATCCATCATCCGAAACTTGAACCCCTTTTCATTCTGCTCTTCATTCGCTCCGAAAACTTGCGGATTCAGATCGCTCAAACTCACCGGATCGGCCATTTGCAGTACTGCACCAAATTGAACGCCAGCTGGTCCGGGCAGGGGCAGCATTACGTCGATTCGTTGTATCGCTAGCGGATCGATACCTACTTGCTCCAACCCTGCCGCCGTTGCGACCTCTAGCGGCGCCAACCGAAACCGCGGCAGCTTCATCGTTCTCGCGGGCCAAAGCGTAACTGTTCCAATCGACTCCTCCGGCAAGTACTTCACGGCCTCAGCGGCCATTGCTGAGCCAGCGTTTTCTTGAGCAGTCAGTCTAGTGTTAAATACAGCTATCAAAAGCATGCTTGCCATCGAAGTAGCACGCAGAAACGAACCAAGCATCGCAATCTCCCAATTGAAGTAAGCTCTTTTCATCAAAGGATGAATTTAGCATGGGTGGCTACCAAACGCAAAAAGCTTTCGATGTTGGGTGTGTTTTTGTAGCTGGTTTCGTTAGAAACCAGACGTATCTGCCTGAAGACCCGAACGTGCTTCTACGGGATTCTAACGAATCCAGCTACCCAGTTATAGCCGTAGCTGGTTTCGTGAGAAACCGGACGCATGCGACTGAAGACACAGTCGTGCTCCATCCGGATTCTGACGAATCCAGCTACGAGATTACGACCGGATTCTGACGAATCGAGCTACACTAGATCGCGACAAGGAAATCAGCTAAGCCAAACCTTCCAATTTCTCTTTCGAATCACCAAAGCTGTCGGCTTTAACACCGAACTGTTGTAGCATCCAGACGTAGAAATTACACATCGGCGTCTCTTTCGCAAATCGAATATGACGACCGCTTCGAACTCTGCCGCCACCTTTTCCCGCTAACAAAATCGGCAGCTCGTCATGATTGTGCCGATCACCATCGCTGATACCGCTTCCGTAAACGATCAAACTGTTATCGAGTAACGTAGACTCGCCTTCGTGAACGCTGGCAAGAAGATCGAGAAAGTAAGCCAGCCGTTCAACATAGAAGCGATTGATCTTTGCAACTTTGGCTTGCTTCTCGGCACTGCCACCGTGATGCGAAAGATCGTGGTGCCCCTCAGGAGCACCTAACTCTGGATAGCCCCGATTGTTTCCTTCGTTGGCGAACATGAACGTAGCGACGCGAGTGCTATCGGTTTGCAGCGCGAGTGCGAGCATATCGAGCATCAACTTGCAATGTTCATCCAGCTCGCGTGGAACTCCTGCGGGCCGAGGATAGTTCGGTATGCCATCTTCGCCAACGCGAAGTTTTTCGGACTTGACCAAACGATTCTCAATATCGCGAACCGCATAGAGATATTCATCCATCTTGCGACGATCAGCAGCTCCCAGTTCACCCTGCAACTTCCTTGCATCGCCGAGCGCAAAATCTAAAACACTCTTGCGACGACTCTTACGAACTTCACTGGTCTTCTTGTCTTCCTGTTTATCATCTGAGCCGAACAACCGATCGAAAACAGCGCCCGGGTCCATCTCCTTGGCAAGCGGACTGGTCGGATTACGCCACGCAAGATTAGATGAATAAGCACAACTGTAGCCGCTGTCGCAACTGCCTGCTTGCGAGCTGCCTTCGATGCCGAGTTCAAGCGACGCGAAACGAGTCTTCTCACCGACTGCTTGAGCGATCGCTTGATCGACACTGACTCCGTTTTGAATGTCGGCACCGTCAGTTTTCTTAGGATGTGCCCCAGTTAAAAATGCGGCAGCGCTTCGAGCGTGGTCGCCACCACCATCCTGATGAGCCCGAGCCCCATCAAGCGTCAGCCCTGACAGCACACTGAAATTGTCTTTCAGATGCGCAATCGGCTCGAGTGTTCGCCTAATATCGAACCCCGCACCCTCTTTGCTTGGAGTCCAATCGGGCATATGAATTCCGTTTGGCAC
This sequence comes from Planctomycetia bacterium, assembly GCA_031398555.1. GTDB lineage: Bacteria > Planctomycetota > Planctomycetia > Pirellulales > Pirellulaceae > Aureliella. The sequence goes on from JANNNN010001035.1 coordinate 3,098, forward strand.
ATACAAGAATGCCAGACGCAAAGGTCCCTTCGCCGCGGCAGCTCCAAACGCGCTTCGGGGTATCATCGCTTCCAGCCACGGAAGGCAGACAGCCACGCCAGCACCACGCAAAACGGTTCGACGGTTTATCCTAGGACTCATTCTGGTTCACGCTCACCCGTCGTCTGAAACGGATCGCTCTTAACGATTTCAGTAATCAGAGTACTTATCTTATAGTCATTCTTCTGCACTGACGCGACAATTTTGTCGACAGCGCATTTGTCGTAATACTCAAGTCCACGACCCAACGCATAGGTCAACATTTTTTCCGTAACACATCGAACGAATTGTTCTTTGTTCTTTGTCAACAATGACTGCCGAAGTTCCGCGACACCCTTGACCGTCGCGCCATCGGGCAACTCGCCGCTAGCGTCGATGACTTGCCCACTATCCGATGTCCGCCATTGACCAACCGCATCAAAATTCTCCAGCGCAAAACCTAGCGGATCCATCAATTTGTGGCATGAAGCACAAGCTGGGTCGGCACGATGCTGTTCCAATCTTTGTCGCAACGTTCCAGTTAACTCTCCCTTTTCTTTTAGCTCCGGCACACCGGGCGGGGCCGGCGGTGGGGGCGTCGCCAGCAAGTTATCCAAAATCCACTTGCCGCGTTTCACTGGACTGGTTCGAGTTGGATTGCTGGTGACGGCAAGTACGCTTGCATGAGTCAACAGGCCAGCTCGATGGGTTCCAGCCAAAGAAACCTTGCGAAAGTTATTGCCCTCAACGTTTGCGATGCCATAGTAGGCTGCCAACGGTTCATTGAGATAAGTAAAATCGGCATCGAGCAATCGGAGGATGCTAAGATCTTCACGCACCGCACCGCGAAAGAAGTTCATCGTTTCGAAGTATGCGAGTTTATTGATGTCATCATTCCACTTTGGAAATAATTTCGGATCGGGTTTAAACGTTCGCAATTTCCGAAGCGTCAACCACTGCCCTGCAAAGTTATCGATGAACTCATTGGACCGCGGGTCCTCCAACATGCGTTTGATCTGATCGTCGAGAGCCGTTCCATTTCGAAGTTTCTTGCCCCAAGCCATCCCCAACAACTTATCATCGGGCATCGAACTCCATAGAAAGTAAGACAGCCGAGTCGCCAATTCAAAGTCATTTAAATTGCGATACGCATTCAAGTCACTCGCCGTCGGTGGCTCGACTCGAAACAGGAACTTCGGCGATATCAACAGTGCTTGAAGAACCATCTGAATACTGGCTTCAAACGATTCGCCGTCGGCTTGCAATGCCGCCGCTAGATCGGTTAAGGCCTTCAGCTCTTCCGGAGTAGCAGTTCTACGATAGGTTCTGCTGGTCAACCGCTCGATCACGCTTCGGGTCACTTTGGGAACATCCGCATCCGTCTTAGGCTCGGCGAAAATAATCGCTTTGTGACTCTTGCTCAACTTCGCAGAATCCAGTTTGGATTTACTGGCCTGAGTTCCATTTAAGGAAACAAAGTGAATATGTAAATTGCGATCTTGCTGCGGCGTATCGCCCTTTTTCTCTACGTAAAAATCGTTGGTGAATCGCAACGCAATCTTTCGCTTACCCGTTCGCAGCCGCAGCGGCAACCGAAAGTCCTCTGGTTTGTCACGGCCCGTACGAACCAACAACTCTTTGACAGGTTTGTCATCGACCAAGACTTGCAGCTTGCAAGGTTCATCACCCGCTTGATCGCCTGATGCGGTAATTGTCAGTTGAAAAGCTCCGGCCCAAGGCATCTGCTCCTCCAACGTCGCATCACCAGCGGAAGCCAACGTCAAAATCTTATCGCCAGAAGTTTTTCCATCTTTCAGCTTCAATTGGTTGCCGGCATAGTTCGCTTCGAACTGCTTGTCGGGCGGCGGAGTCATGATGGCCTGCTCGCTGATCTCCTCCGCAGCCAGAACATATTTTTCCATCAACAACGGCGGCAGAGTCAACACGTCGCCGATGTTATCAAAGCCATAGCCAACATCGTCGGCCGGAAAATTCTCGGCTGGCTTGTAATCGATGCCAATCAGATCGCGAATCGTGTTCCGATATTCGTTGGCGTTCAATCGACGCAATGTCACCTGACCGGGATTGGGTGTTAGCCCACATTCAAAATCTTTGATCGTTGAAGTAATCCAGTCAGTCAAGAATTTGCGTTTCGTGTCGTCTAACTTTTTACTTTCCTTGGGTGGCATATCGCCCAGCGCCATACGCTGAACCGCTTTCTCCCAAACTCGCCGGCCTTTTAGAAAAGCCTTGGGAGAATCGAAATGCTCCAGACTCAACCCCGCTTCCGGTTCCGCTCCGCTATGGCATTCTAGACAGTGTTCACGCAGTAACGGTTGCACCTGGGTGCTAAGTTGCTTTTGCAGTAAAATATTGTCTGTCGCGAGTGCGCACTCGCGAAGGCCGCAAGCTAAGGCAACAGCCTGGGATAAGTAAAGAAGGATCGAACGCATATTATCTTCGCAAGTCGAGTTGTGCGGTCCAAGCTCTCGCAGATACTTTGTGCCGGCATTAATGTCCTCGGCGGTGCCTCGCTTAGCTCGTACCTTTCAATTATAGCTCGAAAGCAACAAATCGGCAGCACGCCTTTGCCACTGTCAGATCTTTCCAACCCAACTAAAGTAGCAGTGACCTTGGTTGACAGTTGCCAGCGGGCATTATCGTCAAAGCCCGAACAGGCGAACGCTTTGCAACGCATTTGTTGGTCGGAGTGGCAGTTTTTGTTCCTTTACGGCTGTGATAATTAGAGCTGACAAATTAAGTTATAACCACTCTAACGGTCAAATAGTTTGGGTTGTATTCCGCAAATTTTCCTTTCTCAGTATGCAAAAATGAATTTAAAGTCTTTGTTCGCGTCAAAAAAATGCGTGGTTTCGTTTGAACTGTTTCCACCCAAGTCCGACGCAGGTGTGGCTGATTTGATGAAAACGGTCGGCGAACTAGCCGTGCATCGACCAGACTTCTTTACGTGTACCTACGGTGCGGGTGGGTCAACTCGCGATCGCACCATGCACATCGCCGCCGGCGTGAAGCGTGAACACGGAATACCCGTCGCGTCTCACTTGACGTGCGTGGGATCGACACGCGAACAACTTCGCGACTATTTGAACGCGGCCCGCGAAAACGGTATCGACTATATAGTTGCCCTGCGCGGTGATCCACCTAAAGGCGAAACAACTTTTAAACCCGTCGATGGCGGATTGAGCTACGCCAACGAACTGGTCGAGATGCTGCGGGCTGAGTTTCCCGAATTTGGTATCGCAGTTGCGGGATACCCCGAAGTGCATCAAGAAGCTCCCGATGCAGAGGTTGATTTGATCAATCTCAAACGAAAAGTAGACGCTGGCGCTGACGTAATTGTCACGCAATTGTTTTATGACAACGACGACTTCTTTCGTTTCCGAGATCGTTGCGTCGCTGCTGGGATTTCGGTCCCCATTGTTCCTGGTATTTTGCCAGTACTCAGCCTTGCTCAAGTGCAGCGCATCGCATCACTGTGTAAAGCAAGATTGCCTGACGAGTTCGTTGAAAAACTGACGGCACAGTCTGAAGACGCAGGGCAATTTGCGGTTGGCGTCGAACACGCTAGCAAACAAGTGCAAGGTTTACTGGATGCTGACGTGCCAGGCATTCATCTCTATGTGCTCAACAAATCGACAGCTACGAACCAAATCCTACAGTCAGTTCACGGGATCTAAGTTGCAGAAGGTCAAATGAGAGCGTGAGTCACTGACACTCGCAGTAGCCAAGACTTTTACTTGAAATCCGCTTTGGTAGAGTGCAAAACCTGCAAAGGTTAGCACTCCCATCGTTAAAGCAGAAACAATGATTTGGCAGGACCGCACCGACGCGTCTTGATTTTCCCACTCAATGCTGCAGATATCGAGTGAATCGATTTGCGAAGGCTCGAATGGGTTAAGAGGCTTGTCGGGTGGATTCATCAAATCCTCAAATTAGATTTGCATCGAAATGAGCTGTTAGACATTTGAGTGCTTCCACGCCGCTCGCGCTATCAATCACCACGTTCACTCGTAGCTCGCTGGTGTTGATCATCTCAACGTTGATGCCTGCTTTGGCGAGCACTTCGAACATGCCGATCGCAACGCTGGTGTGGCTTCTCAGTCCGATGCCACTAACCGACAGTTTGGCAATTTCTTTACTGCTCTGGATACGGCGAACATTGAATCGCTTCTTTAGTTCTTCCATTACCTTCAAACAAGCGTCATATTGAGCCCGGGGAATCGTCAAGCTGATACTCGTGTCGCCTTGGTACCCGTCATAACTTTGAACGATCATATCAACGAAAATTTCGGCTGCCGCGATGGCATCAAAAACGTGAGCCGCCAGTCCGGGAGTGTCGGGAACGCCGACAAGCGTCATGCGGGCTTGATCGTCGGACAGCGAAATGTCGCTTAGCGAAAGCTGCTCCATGTCGGCCATACGCAGATCTGCGACCAATTTATTGACGTCGGTGTGCGTGCTCTTGCGCGGCGGTAAGGTTTCCCAGTTGGCTGCGTCGGCAGGACGACGAAACAATTGAAACGCTTGATGCACGGCTCGAAGCGCGGCCAACGATTCGGCCCGCGAAACGAGCACGGAGATTTTAATTTCACTGGTCGTGATCATCTGGATATTGATACCAGCATCAGCGATCGCGTGGAACATCTGCTGTGCGACGCCGGTTTGCTTGGCCATACCAAGACCCACAGCGGAGATCTTTGAAACTTGATCGTCATGCGTAAATCCGGTCGCTCCAACCACTTCGGCCGCTTGCTTGACAGCCTTCAGTGCCGCCGATAATTCTTCTTTCGGTACCGTAAACGAAATGTCGGCGCGGTTTTCTTGACTAACGTTTTGGACGATCATATCCACGGTAATCTTGCGATCGGCCAGTCGTTTGAAAATCTCGTAACTCGTACCAGGTGTATCGGGTACACCTTGAATGGTGATACGAGCTTCATCACGGGTCATCGCTGCGCCGCAAACAGCGGTACTTGGCGATTCGCTTTCACTGACAATCAATGTCCCGCGAGTGTCCGAGAAACTACTGCGAACATGAATCGGCACATCGTATTTCTTCGCGAACTCGATCGAACGATTGTGCATCACGCCCGCACCAAGACTGGCCAGTTCGAGCATCTCGTCGTAGCCGATGCGCGACATCTGTCGAGCTTCAGGAAGTTGTCGGGGATCAGTCGTATAG
>JANNNN010001056.1:0-1257 GCA_031398555.1 Planctomycetia bacterium
CATCTCTAGCACTTCCAAAAGCCGCAGCTGTGGTTGAGTGCATGGAGGCTTTTGGTTGGCGTTCTTCCCGTCAGTCGCCAACCAGTCACCGCGAAACCGAGCCCAACGTTGTGCAACCCGGGGTAGTGGCCAACGGTAACCTCGCGGGCTGGGTAACCCGTTTCACAGAAGTGTCCGCTTTGACTGCAGAAGCGCTGAAGGCTCAATCGCCAGAGCAGTTTGTCGATCGACTGTTTCTTCGCATTCTCAGTCGACATCCTCGATCAGAAGAGCTGGCAGCGTTTGTCGAAACATTGGAAGCTGGTTTTAAGGATCGTTTGCAAGAACCGGCCAAGTCCGAGCGATTACCGTCAGTCCATCGCGGCTTTGTGACTTGGTCCAATCACTTCACGGTGGAGTCCAATGCGCTGATGCGCGATGTCGAGCGAGAAATTGCCGCGGGTCCAATCGCGACTCAGCGTCTAACCGACGCTTGGCGTACTAAAGCTGAAGACGCCGCCTGGGCTCTTCTAAACACGCCCGAGTTTCAGTTTGTCCCCTAGTGTCGCACAATTGTCTCAATTGTGATTAGGTTTTTAGTTCTTGGTTCTTGGTTCTTGGTTAACTTCGATGATCATCTTTGGTTGGCGTGGCCGAACTTCGATTGAGCAGATCAGAAGCGGTTAAGGATCGCTTGAAAAAAGGAGATTCGCTCGCGGTTGGCCTACAGGCACGATGACTTACGGCGACATCCTTGTTGGCACTTTTACCGGCGACGACGAACCTTTCGCAGAAACTAAGTTGAACGCTAGCAACAAAATAGCCGTTGGGATCGGTTTTTCGCGCATAAATGGAAAAATCCGCAAGTTCTACGCACCTTAACAACGATACTCCTTTCTAGATCGGAAACAGGCGACCAAGCAACGCATAGTTTACTGCTATCATTGATATAGTGGACTGTGTGTTGGGATGGAACGCCGGGTGGGCAGTAGGTCGCTGCTGTTTCCAGAACCACACAATCGAAACGAGGGATCGTTCGATGCTACGAATGAAAACATTGGCTGGATTAATGCTCACAGCAGGCCTTGCGGCTTCGACTGGATGCGTTGGAATCACTCAAGGTATTAACCTGGGTTTCCTGGGGATTCCGATTCCGGTCAGCCCGTACTTCCAGAAAGAGAAGGAAGACAACTTCTGGATCAAAGAGCGGTACGATCGCGTACCGGTCTTGGGTCCGCTGACGCAGGGCGGCCCGGCGATCGCTTTGGATCCGCCGAG
>JANNNN010001057.1:0-4675 GCA_031398555.1 Planctomycetia bacterium
TTTTGAATTCAGTGAACGGGCGGCAGAAGCTTGGCAAGGCATGCTAAGTGCGTCTTAGCGATACTTGCTCGAGCTAGCCAGCCGGCAGCTTGGGCGCTTTCGATCAAGCCAGAAAAGATCTCTAGGTAGTCTGTCATGCGCTGGGTACCGATGTCCCAGCCCGCACGGTAGTAACTCTCGTAGGCCACCGTAAAGTTCCCCGCGTGCATCGCTTCCCGGGCGGCAGACATCCAATACTCTTGAATTTCGCGCTGTAGTGTACGAGCCGGAGACTGCCACACTTTCTGTAGGTAAGTGTCGTCGCGCTGTGTCGAGCTCAAGTGGTCACGCAGATTCCAAAGTTCTGCTAACGCTACTTTACCGAAGCGTGGATCGAATCCGTGAGAGCGCATGCGAATTGATTGGTTGGAAAATGCACTCGCAAATCGTCCATTGAAATAAATTTCACAGGCGGCTTCGGTGTCTCCGCGTCGCTTGGCGGCCCAGCCTGCAATGTCAACCGCCCAAGCGAGATCGCTACGACGCTCCAACAATCGCAACGCTAATCGTTCTGCTTCAATCCAATCTTGTTTATTGGGTTGTGCGGGCGCTATCCCGAGCATGTGCAAGATTTCTTGAATTTGGTGCAGCACGTTGTTGGGTATCTGCTGGGCATCGAAGAGCCAACGGACATAGTCGGGTTCGTAATTCAATCCCAAACGTTTAGGGATTTCATCAGATGCCAAAGATCTTATCGGCACTTGCAACGCGTACTCGATTTGATCGCACAACGCAGCTTCACTTGACCAACCCGCTCGCTCGAGCTGCTGGACGGCTGGCAAGTAACGGCGAGCCGATAATTCGGCGAGCACATCGCGGAACGCTGACGAATGTTCTCGCGACTCGTTCGGATCTCTCTCGAACGAGGCAATTAGCCAACGCTGCAGTCGCTCTTCACTCAATCGCGCAATCACGTGGCTGAGGTGTTCTGGTGATGTACTTTCCGGGGCACCTCGCAGAACCTGTCCCACACGCGGACGGAACTGGTCAACAATGTCATGCAAAACCGCTTCGGCAATCGTTCTACCAACTGGAATCCAGTCGCCGCCACCGTGATACCAGTGCACTAATTCTCCAAATCGATTCGAACTGTCAACGCGAACGCACAGCCAATCCCCGTACTCGTTGCCAATCAATGGCAAAGTATCGGGCAACATCAATCCGGGCCATACGATCGTTGGCGCTCGGTCCAGCAAGAAACTGTGTTGTGTCGAATCGCGAAACTCTCCGGCTAGTGGCACTTGCTCAGCGTCTCGATCAAACCATTGACGCCACGCATAGTCGAGTTCGACACAATAGCGATCAGCGATATGTTGCGAAGGCTGATCCATGTCGGTCAAGAATCTAGGCTGGAGAAAAGGTGGACTGAACGTTCAACATTTGTTTTGAAGCGTAGCTTGAACAAGTATAGGGCAGGCGAGAGATACCCGTTTAGCCCAACTACGTCGGAACTTTGATGTTCTGAAGCAGTTTGCGGATTACGTCCTCAGCACTGCGACGATCGGCTCCGGGCAACATTCCGCGTGGCACGATCCGGTGAGCAATCACAGGAATGGCCAGTTGTTTGATGTCGTCAGGAATTACATGGTCGCGGTTCTCGACAGCGGCTCGAGCTTGCGCGGCTCGGAAAAACGCCAGTGCACCCCGCGTACTCACGCCGACTTGAACGGCATCATTTTCACGAGTTGCATGAACAATGTCTAGCAAATACTCGACCAATGAAGATTCGAAGGTAATTTCTCGTACATACTTTTGAGCATCTAGGATCTGCTGCAACGAAATGGCAGGCTGTAACTCATCCACCGGTTCGCCCATACGATGCGACTGGAGGAGTTCGCGTTCGTATTTACGCTCAGGGTAGCCGACGGTGATACGCAGCAGGAATCGATCCAGTTGGCTTTCGGGCAAGAGGTACGTTCCCTCGAACTCGAACGGATTCTGAGTTGCGATGACCAGTAGCGGATTGGGGAGCATATGCGTTTGGCCGTCAACGCTCACTTGGCCTTCTCCCATCGCTTCGAGCAGAGCGCTCTGTGTTCGGGGTGGGGCACGGTTGACTTCGTCGGCTAAAACGACGTTAGCAAAAACGGGGCCTGGGTTGAACGTGAAATCGCCGTTCGACGAATTGTAAATACTGCTGCCTGTAATATCGCTGGGGAGCAGATCTGGTGTGAATTGGAGCCTCGTAAATTTGCCCGCGATACTGCGCGCGAGTGATTTAGCGATCAGTGTCTTGCCAACTCCCGGAACATCTTCCAACAGAATATGTTCGCCGGCCAATAGCGCCACGACGACAAGTTTGACTACTTCTGGTTTCCCTAATACCGCAAGCTCCATGTTACTGCGAAGCTTAGCTAACTCACTAGCGATTTTTCCATCAGTCATCGGGCGGTAATAATTCCTGGATCCAAATTTGTGATCCTTCGACAGACAAGTTCTTGCATGCCGTAGGCGAATAAGCACCTGTATCGTAGACTTTAACGGTGGCAATACAAGACTAGCTGCGGCTACAGATTGAGGCAAAACGCGGAAGGTATTTCCCCGACAGGCTATCCGAATCACAAGGAGTTTAAGTGTGAGCGATCGCATCACTGAAAATAGCGAGAATCGAACCCGGAATACATTGGCGTGGTGGCGTTTTATCCCTTGGATACTGGCCGCCTGTTGCGTTTTAGGGTTGATTTGGATGCGATTTGGTGCCGAAGTGAACGACTTCGGATTTCTCAACGTCGTGTCCTACTTACTAGCCCTCGCAGCCGCGATTTTTGGTCTCCTGGCGTTGATGTTAACGACGGGACGACGCGTCTGGTTGACGGCGTTATTAGTCCCAATTGCCTTGGGCGCGGTGCTTCTAACATTCTTCCGCATCGATCGTGTTGATTCGGAAATTGTTCCAAAGTTTGTTTGGCGTTGGAATAAAACTGCGGAACTGCCAAAGTCCAGCGGCGTTCCAGAAATCGCTGAAGACGGGTTCTTCGCCCCTCGCGATTCGGACTATCCGCAGTTCTTGGGAAAGAACGCCGACTCGACTCTACCCAACGTTGAGATCGAAACCGACTGGACCGAGCATCCCCCCAAGATCGCCTGGAAACAACCCATCGGTAAAGGATGGTCGGGTTTCGTTGTCCAGGGTAACGCTGCCTACACAATGGAGCAGCGTGAGCAAGAGGAATGGGTCAGTTGTTACAATGCGGACTCAGGCGAATTATTGTGGCACTACGCGATTCCAGGTTTACATTTCCATCCGCTTGGTGGCACAGGTCCGAGGGCAACGCCCGCGATTTTTGAGGGCCGTATCTACGCTCAATCGGCCGTCAATCAACTGGTTTGCTTAGACATGCGAACCGGCGAATTGGTCTGGTCTTTCGATATGTTAAAAGCAGCCAAGTCAACTAAAGCTGATTTCGAAGCTTCCGTCGCTTGGGGGCGCAGTGCATCGCCGGTTATCGTCGATGGAAAAGTTATCGCAGCCCTCGGTGGTGTTGCAGTCAGTGGAGACGCAAGCTCAACGCCACAATCACTAATCGCATTGGATTCAAAAACCGGTAACGAAGTATGGCGAGCTGGCAGTGGGCAAATAAGTTACTCAACACCAACCGTGGTCACGCTGCTTGGTCAATCTCAAATTCTTTACATCAGCGAGTCCACTGTTACGGCCCACGCCATTGGCGATGGAGCCGAGTTGTGGTCGGTTAAATGGCCGAGCCATAGTAATAGCGATGCTAATGTTTCGCAGCCCATCGCACTAGAGGACTCGCATGTGCTACTGTCCAAAGGTTACGGCGGCGGGGCCGAATTGCTCAAGATATCTAAAAGTGATTCTTCGTGGTCGGCGGAAACGGTTTGGAAATCAGAGGGAGTGCTGCGGACCAAGTTCACGTCCTGTGTAATCAAGGATGGCCACGCTTATGGGCTGAACGATGGGATTCTGGAATGCGTTAACCTGGAAACCGGCAAACGCACTTGGAAAAAAGGACGTTATCGTCACGGACAAGTTCTCTTGGTCGGCGATAATTTGCTCATCACGGCCGAAAATGGTTCAGTTGTATTGGTGGCCGCGGATTCAAAGGAACTGCGCGAGTTAGCCTCCTTGCCGGTAATCGGCGACGTAACTTGGAACACTGCTGCACTTTCTGGCAATCGCCTACTGATGCGTAACTCTGACGACGCGGCTTGTGTGATCCTGCCAATCAAAACAGCTACAACGAAGGAAGCCGTCAGTGAGTAACGCCGTGAGCAATGCGAAAGGTAACGCAGCAACCAACGCAGCAAGCAATGCAGAAGCACTCGACATGTTAGTTATTGCGCCGCACCCAGATGACGCTGAACTCGGCATGGGTGGAGCGATCGCGAAGATGATTGGCTCGGGGTGGAAAGTCGGCATTTTGGACTTAACCGACGGCGAACCAACTCCCTTTGGCGACCTGGTCACGCGAGCCGCTGAAACTCGTTCTGCGAGCAAAGCACTGGGTGTAACTTGGCGAGAAAATCTCGGCTTGCGCAATCGATTTTTAGAACCAACTTTAGAAGCTCGAGGGTTGCTTGCAGGTGTCTTTCGCCGGGCGCGGCCCAAGTGGTTGTTTGCTCCCTACTGGGAAGACGCTCATCCAGATCACATTGCGGCCACGCAGTTGGT
>JANNNN010001063.1:0-8910 GCA_031398555.1 Planctomycetia bacterium
TTGGCTTCTCAGCTCGAGCCTCTTTGGATAACAAGTACGAAAGCGCAACCGAGGATAGCCCGAAACCTTGAACGGCTATGAAATGCCGACGTGAAGCGCTGACGTTGGATGGTTCGATTGGCATCTTTTTAGTCCACGTACAAGAAGCGGTTTGAAGAAAAAAGTGCCTGACAAAGCAGCGCTAAAGCCTGCTGCTCGGGCGCGGCCATTCCAGTCGGTTTTGCGTTTTGTTTTTCATTGGGCGGCTTGGCGGCAGCAACTGCATCTGCAACACGCTGAAAGTGCTGACGCTCCGATAGCAGCAGTGCAATGCCAGCTTGCAGTTCGGTCTGATTTGGCTGAGTTCCAAACGCCAGCACCCAAGCTCGAGTCGCTTGAGCGGTTAGTTCACTACCAACTTCACGTTCCACACGCATCGCAAATCGATCTGCCAAAGTCAAAACGACTTCATTGTTCATCATCAACAGGGATTGAGGGGCAACTGTTGATGAAGCTCGCCGATCGCAATTGGGACTGACCGCAGCCAAGTCAAACGGCTCAAGTATTCCGAGCGGCAGCGATCGGCGAACTTGAATATAAAGGCTACGACGAAACTTCTCGGGCGTGTCTTCGCTTTTGGTAACCATGATTCCGTTGCCATCACGCGTCGCGACGCCGATTGCAACTTGTCCGAATTCATCTGGGTTTACGGCTGAACTTGGCCCATACAGGATTTGAGTTCGCATTCCAGAAACTTCTAGCATGGCGTCGCGAATCGCTTCCGCTTCTAAACGTCGCACAGACATTCGACCCCAAAAGCGATTTTCGGTATCGGTATCGCTTTCCGGCCGAATCGAAGATTGCTGATAAACAGCCGATCGAACAATCAATCGATGCAGTGCCTTCACATTCCAGCCGCTACGGACAAATTCATCCGCCAACCAATCGAGAAGGGCCGGGTGGCTGGGGCGTTCACCCAATCTTCCAAAGTCGCCGGGCGTCGGCACAACGCCTCGACCGAAATGGTGCATCCAAAATCGATTGACTAGATTTCTAGCAACTAGCGGATGTTGGCCGCTTGTTAGATGCCTCGCAAAAGCCAGTCTTCGCCCAGTGGTCGGGAGGCTCGGATCGTCATCAGGGATATAGCCGCCTGGCAGAACACTAAGTTCGCCCGGCGGGACTTCATCGCGAGGCTGCTGTGGGTCACCTCGCGAAAAGCGATATGTCATCGGCTTTTGTCCAGGAACTTCCGTTAGACAAGCAATGAAGTTGTCGACCGGTCGTTTGGATTTAGCAGCAGCGCTTAGTTCTTCGAACTTCTTGTTATGTTCTGAGATCAGTTTGGGTTCATACAAGATCGCACTGCCACCGTCCACGTTTAGACGTGGGTAGTCCTTCAATATCTGCTGGTGCACCGGAGCTCTTTTATCTGCCGCGGTAGCTTTGGCTTCGCGGGCCACCAGTTGTTGTTCAGCAGTAAGCGTTATGACGACTTTCTCGAAAATGCTTTTAACGATTTCTTGCATCGCGGCTGACCGCTGCCCTTGGATCTCCTTCAGTTCTTGGTCAACCTTCTCGGCAGCAGCGTGTTCCTCCGGGGTCCACAGGTTTACTAGTCGCTTTCCATTGTCGCGCCAATTCTTCCAATCGAGTGCGGGCTCAAAAAGAGCTCGGATGCGATGGTAGTCGTGATGGGATATTGGATCGTATCGGTGTGAATGGCACTGAGCACATCCGACTGTTATCCCGAGCATCGAAGTGGACACGATTTTGATCGTCTCTGCCACCACATCATTTCGCGCCGCATTTTGGTCACCGACGTCGCCGGTCCCGTCGGGAGCGGTCCGCAGAAACCCTGTCGCGGTCAATCGATCAATGTCATCGTGACTTAGGTTTCGATACGGTTGAGGAACAAGTTCATCGCCGGCGAGTTGCTCGACAATGAAGTCATCAAATGGCTTGTCTAGATTAAGGGATTTAATCACGTAGTCTCGATAACGAAACGCCCACGGTCGCACACGATCATTCTCCGTGTAACCATCGCTGTCAGCATAGCCGGCTGGGTCAAGCCAATGACGTGCCCAGCGCTCACCGTAAGCGGGCGAGGCTAATAACTCATCAACCAACTGATCGTAAGCATCCGGCGCATCGTTCGCAATAAAACTTGCCATGCGTTCGGGCGCCAGCGGCATGCCTAGGAGATCGAAGGCCAATCGGCGCGCAAGTGTTGCTCGATCGGCTGGCGGCGAAAAACTTCGACCTTGCGACTCGAGTTCTAAAAGTAGAAAGTTGTCGATGGGCGTTCGAACCCGATTCGCATTTTTGATTTCAGGTAGAGCGGGTCGCAACACGGGTTGAAACGCCCAATAACTCCGTTCTTCCTCCGTCCATTCAGTTTCATTTGGAGCACCAGTCGGTTCGGCCCGAACGGTCTTGGCCCCCTGTTCGATCCAATCGTGTATCGCCCGCTTCTCACTATCCGAGAGCTTTCCTTTGGGTGGCATTTCTGCAGATTCAATGCGTTGCCAAAGTAAACTTTCCTTTGGGTTTCCTACAACGATTGCCGCCCCGGATTCTCCTCCCGCGATCAACTGCCGAACAAGTCGCGAGTCCAGCCCCGCTTCACGTTTTTCTTCTTCACCATGACAGTGGAAGCAATGCGTTTTAAGGATCGGACGTACATCGCGTTCAAAAACTAAATCGGGTTCGCTTGCATGGCTCGTCATCGCCGAGCAGGTCTGCCAGAGACCGGCCGGCCCGAGACCGGCTGGCCCGAGACCTGCTGGCCCGAGACCGGCTGGCCAGAGACCGGCCAGCCCGAGAATAGACCAAATAAAGACTCGCATTGCAGAACTCGGATTCGGAGGCGGGAGGTAACAGGTGGGACGATCGATTATAGCTGCTGATGTTCGCCAGTGCGCCCCGTAGCCTAGTGGAGCGTCCAACTCAAATTTTAGGATTAGCCGAAGTGCGCTAGAGAGCGTCCCTTTTTGGGAGTACAACTGATTTGTTGATAAGGCTAAACCACCGTAATTACCAAATCCGATTCAACCCCTTAGCACGACGCTCTCCAGTGCGTTCCGGCTGATACTCACAACCCGAAAATTAGAGTTTGACGCTCCACTAGCGACTTAAAGTGCAAATGTCCCCCGGACATTTGCACTATTTTTTTCCACTTATAACTAACACATGCTCCGAGGCAGGTATGCACATTTCTTATAAACACATGCCACTTGTTGTTTTAATCGCTTTGATGGGCTGTGCCTTAGGCTGCTCGTCAGGTAGTACTAGCCGCATCCCAACCTTTCGTGTAACCGGCACCGTAACATTGAACGGCAAACCAGTTGAAGGTGCGGTCGTGAACTTCATTCCCCTCGAAGGGAAATCGAGTGCAATCGGTTCATCGGACGCGCAAGGGAATTACTCGCTCTCGACCTACGCGCCCGCCGACGGTGCTCCTGAAGGCCAATACAAGATTTCGATTTCGAAGTTCGATGGTGCGCCGCCCCCAGCAGCCGCTGCCGCTGCCACCCCGCCTCCGGGAACTTTAGCGCCTGGCGGCTTACCTGAAGATTATACCCCGCCAACCGCAGGCGGTGGTGGCGGCCCCGCTAAGCCTGCTGGCCTAAAGAACCTGCTGCCAGCCAAGTTTGCTAATGCGGACACCTCCGCACTGCGTGCAACGGTAGAAAAAGGTGGCACCAATAAATTCGACTTCGACCTGAAATAAAACGGTCGCATGTCTGCCATCCCATCTCCAGCCCGCTTTGGCTTGAGATGGATGATAGCCGCGCGCGAGTCTCGCCCCGCCCAACATTGGATTGTGGTAACACGAGATTCAGCCATGTAGCTGGTTTCGTCAGAAACTCGATGCGAAGAGGTCACTCACACGCACCGGTTTCTCACGAAACTAGCTCCATCTGCCCGTCCAAATCCCCAAGACGTCACTCGCCCTGGCGCAAGTGGTGCTGGCGATTGATCTCCAATTTTGCCACTGTCTCACTTTGACCGTCCGGCCAGTTGATTTTCACCTCATCAACCTCTTGCGCTTTCCCAAGCCCAATAGTCAGTGTAAGCTCACATTGGCTGAGGTAACTGCGAGTAGCGGTCACATAGCGACGATGAGTGACGCCGCCAGCCTTGACGGTAACAAAAGCGCCAGCAGCATCTCGATTTGATTTGCCAATTCCCTCTAATTTCAAACGCAACCAATTGTTCTCTCGCTTTTGGTCGTTGCGCAAAATTCTGGCTGGACTGCCATTGCCCACCAAGACAATATCAACATCGCCATCGCCATCCAGATCGCCATATGCAGCCCCGCGACCAACCATTTTCTTAAGTGCCCCTTCGCCGACTTCAGATGCTTTCAGTGCGACCAGTTCGCTACTGCCCGATGAACCAGCGTTCCAAAAATACTGTGGCGATTGTGCGTACTCTTGAGTTGATTGGACTTTATTGATCTCTTCTTCCAAGTGGCCATTCGAACAAACGAGATCTTGCCGCCCATCTAATTCTAGATCTGCAAAGAACATTCCGAATGTCAAACTCAGTCGGCTCTGCGGACCTAACCCGCTGGCCATGGCTGCATCAAAAAAGGGTTGGTCAGCCCCACGCGAAAGGTAAAGCGACGAGGGTTCGTTGGCAAAATTACCAATCGCAATTGCCAAGCAATCGTCATTGCGAAAGAAACCGCAGTCGAGCCCCATCGCGCCGGTTGCGTTGCCTGCCCGATCAAAGGCAACTCCCATCGGGATACCTGACTCTTGAAACAATTTGCCATCGCGATTCATGAATAGAAAATTTTGAACAGTATCGTTGGCTACAACCACGTCCATCCAGCCATCGCGATTGACATCGACTGCGGCGACGCCCAAGCCTTTGCCGACGGGGACTTGCGTATCAGGATTGACGACTTCAATTCCCATTTCCTTGGAAACGTCCTTGAACTTTCCGTCTCCTTCGTTGTGATACAGATGCGACTGAGTACCTTTGAATGAAGTCGGTTGTCCGAAAGCTCGCCCTAGTCCCGTTAGTGAAAATCCAAGTGACAAATCCAACTCGCGTGACCACAGAACGTACTCACAAGCGAACAGGTCGAGCCGTCCGTCGTTGTCATAATCAAACCAGACACAACCAGAACTCCAAGTTTCCTTACCGCTCAAGCCCGAACTCTCAGTGACGTCGACGAACTTGCCTTCGTTGTTCTTAAATAGCAAATTCTTACCCACCGCAGTGACAAAAAGATCCGGCCACCCGTCATTATCAAAATCACCGACCGCCGGAGCGCAGCCATAGAAGTTTTTCTCGAGTCCAACTTCAACAGTTACGTCTGTGAACTTCGCTGAGTCATCGTTGCGATACAGACAAAGGGATCTTGGATTGGCGATCGGGTTTCTTGCCCAAGGCCAACTCGTTCCACCCACGAACAAGAGATCGTTGTCACCGTCGCGATCAAAATCGAACACTGCCACACCGCCGCCCATCGTCTCCGGCAGCAGCTTTTCGCCTTCCATGCCGTTCACATGCTGCCAATCAATGCCTGCTTCGGCAGTAATGTCAGTCAGCGGAATTTTTGGAAGCGTCACTTGCTCCACCGCGCGAGTTTGCGGTAACGCTACTTCTGTCTTGCGATCTTCGACAGCGGGTTTGCGCAAGTAGACTGCGAGCGCGATGCCACCAGCGACCAAACCGACGAGTCCGAGCACCATCAGCGAACCGAAGAGCGCCTTGCCGATGATCGCATCGTCTTGCACATCTCCTCGATCATCTGCATCTTGTTCAACCACAATTTTCTTCAGCTTACTCATCAACCGATATTCCTATGACGTTCTTTTTAGTTGGGGGTTCTACTTCACAGGCTGGAAGCCTATGCTACTTCCTTCTAACGGTACGCCAAAGTCATCTGTAGGTTCATCCTTAGTGGGCTTTTGGGAATCCGGGGCAGTGATTCGTTGGGGTGGTTCGATAGCCGATCCAGCGGGCAATTGATGGGCTCCGGGCCTGTGCAGCCAATAAATCACCAGCGATTCCGCTGCATGGTCGGCCGCGGGATACTGCCTTCGAGCGATCGGTCTTGCAACATCGGCAGCATTGTCATCTGGCTTGTATCGCACATGAGCCTTCCCGTGAAATTCAGCCTTCTCAGTGTTATCAAGTCGCTTATAGATCGCTGCTAAATTGGCATGTGCAGTCACATCTTCACTATCGACCTGCAGAGTCTTTTCAAACTCGCCTCGGGCCTCTTCGATCAGTTGCTGCATCCGCTCAGTCTGACCGCGTGCCTCAGCCACTTCCGCTAAATCTAGCAGCGTCAAAGCCAATGAATTCCGAACGCGAAAGTCCAGGCTGAAATCGAACTTGCGATCACGCAACTCCTGTGACTTATCGTTTAACACACTTCGAAAGCTGTTCGCCGCCTCTTCCAAGAAGCCCTGCTGACGACTTACCTCGCCGCTCAACCAGGCCATTGTCCAAGCAGGAGGTTTAGGATCCATCGCGGCAGCACGCCCCAACGCGGCCGTAGCTTCGTCCAAGCCCCCTTCCGCAAACATGACGCGCGCCAAGTTCAGTGGACCGTCAAAGCGTCCGAGCTTCTCAACTTCTCGAAATGCTGCAGCCGCTTGCCGTAGCTGAGAATTGCCCATCAGCAACATGCCGATGCCATAATCGTTCCATCGCTGCCAAACAATCGGCGGCTCGCGTTTCGCTAATTTTTCGCGATCTACGGCTATCACTTCACCGTTCTTCTTGCGAATCTCAAAAACTACCGTGTCTTGAGCCATCACTGTAATCGGCAACTCGTTCTTAGTCGTACCCGGCTCGCCGCGATTCGCAAACGGAATGTCGCCCGCCTTGTAAGCCGCATTCATGAAGTCGATGTAGCCTTTATCGAACTTGCGATACTTGAGCTTGGCAGTGACTTCAACCGGTTGCTCCAAGTCGTCGGGCAACTGCAATGCATAGTGTATTGTCTGGCCCGCGCCAGGCGGGATTTGATGGTTGTAAAGTGGCACGAATATGTCTTGTGCATTTCGACGGGCAACGCGATTACCAAAGCGGTCGAGCATGAACACATTGATGAAGTGCGACCAAGGGTCAACCTCGCCCGCCTCAGACATACCGCCATTGATACCGATGACCTTATCACCGCTCTTGGCCGTCAATTCGACCCACAACTCATTCGAATCAACGGTGCCTTGAGTCAACAAGTGTCCGAGCTTGAGCGTTCTTACAACGGTCTCGACCAAGTACTGCCGACCGGCTTCGAGCACTGGATACTCCGGCCCGATCGGAGCGAGCAATTCGCCATCAATTTTTCCGTCTTTGCGAACGCCGAAAATGTCGATTCGAGTGGAATCTTTAAGCAGTTTGGCACCGTTCTCAATCCACTTCTCATCGTCACCGCGCCAATAAGGCAAGGCCGTGTTTGCGCCGGGAAAGAAATGATCATGGACAGCCAACTTTTTCAGCTCGTTTGAATACTTGGCGCCAAAATCATTTGAAGCAACCACGGGCATGTGGCAACCGTTACAGTTTTCCTGAGCAACCGGTGGATAGTAAAAGCTCGACGCTCCGTGGCCAGAGACGCCGCTCAGTAGGTAATTGTCGTAGTGATTTTGGCCACGCAGGAACTCCTTGTAAGCAGTCAATTCCTTCGGCAGATGTACTTTATGGCAGGTGCTGCAAAACTCAGCCGACTTATGCAATGGCTTTAGAAATGTCTGCTTGTGAAAGCCAGGTTTGGCTTTGACCAGCAATTCGTTGACCTTTTGTAACAGCGGATTTTCACTAAAGGTGAACGGATACTGAATCGGTTCTTCGATCACGTAGTCTGCATTGCCGCGAGTGCTGTTTACGTGGGTGATCGCATGACAGGCCGTACATGTAATACCTGCTTGCGAGGTCGGATCCTTGACGTCGTCGTAGTCCGGATTGTCAAACGCGCCGGAGAAAAACGGCACAAGATCATGGCAACCTGCACACCACCTTGAGGCCTGCACGTTGCCATCGCGTTCAAGCACCTTTTTACGCGTCTCGCGGACTGCATACAGGTAAGCCGGATTGTTAAACGAACTGAAGTGATGAGCGCTATGAAACCAGTTGTTGTAAATGTCTTGATGGCACCGGGTGCAATATTCGTCGTTCATCAACGACTTAGCAGGAATCCAGTTACCGGTGGCAGTTCTCGCCAGCGATGGCTGAAAGTACTTATCGCCTTCCTTGGGACCAGCCACATTCCATTGCCTCGGATCTTGAAATTGGAAATAGACCATGATACCGACGGCCGCTGCAGTGGCCAGCGCGATGCGACCGCCAACGTGCCATTTGATTCGCGGACCGACCAAGCGATGTAACCAGTAGAGCCAAATAGCGGCCAGCGGGGCCACGATATGAGCCCAGTAAATAATCGATCGCGCCAGGGGTTGCTTCAAGTCAAAGCCAAACTGACGTGTCAACAAAACTCCCGAGATCAACACCACAACTGAAATAATAAACAGCGTGTAGCCGATGCGGACCGCGCGACGATTGCGACGATTCTTCGCTAGCCACATATGAGCGAATCCGAAAACCACCACCGGCAAGATCAAGATCACACCTAGGACCAGATGGGCTAGGAACATGTACTGGTAAAACAGGTCTTCGTACACTTCGCCGGTGAAATGCTGCGTCCAAGTCACGATGGTCAAGTAAACACCATTGGCGCCCAGTAGACTGAACATTGCCAGCACTGCCACCAACAAGATTCGCAGCCTCGGCCCAATAACTCGCGCCGGCTTGGCTTTCTGGGGTGTATCCAATAAGGACGAAAAATCTTTGGGTTTGTCAGGTACGCTACTCATAACGGTGTTTTCGACAACCTATATTCTTTCTTCACGTGTCTTTTCCTCCCGACGTATTTTTACCAACCCGAACGCGTAAGCGAGGGGA
>JANNNN010001080.1:0-4264 GCA_031398555.1 Planctomycetia bacterium
GTTTGTTTTCGATTCGATTCCAGAGCTTCTCTTTCAGCCGTTTGACTAGTTGCTAAAGACAAGTGGAGGCTCTTTCGCAAGTGTCGATTTTTCGCTTTCTTTTGTTCGTGTCGACCGTTTGACCGGCAGCGAGCTGGTAAATCGAATTAGTCAGATTCATGGAAATTTGCCCTTTTGAATTTGGAGATTTCCGGTAAACTTTCAGCAGCCGATGAGGTTCGAGGTCTGTCTGAATAGTGATTGATTGGCTGGTTTGCCCAATTTCTTCGGAAAATCTCTACACATTGGAAGGCCGAGTTTGCACGACTCGGTCCGCGGTTGACCGGGAAAACGAAGTGTTTTTCCAATTTCCGACCGCGAATGGGCAAGCACAAATGAGTGCTGAAGGGCCGCTACGAGCGGTTCGATCGTCTTGCTTAAACGATGGCGCTGATGGCAAAAATTTGCTGGCGGCGGGATCGTCGAACTGAATCACCAACCTGCTTGGCTGGAAAAGTTCGTCGATCAGCACAAGTTGTTTTTGTGAGAGTTCGTCATCGTTTCCGAGAATTCGGCTGCGACGAAATAGCTTGCCTGGTTGAACAAAGCTGATTTCATAGAAGCCATCTGAAAACGTATGACGAATATGACTGTGGAAAAACCGATCGAAATTACTGAAGATACGACGCCTGAATTTCAATTTCTCGACCTTGAGCTAAGCCGTGATGTGCAGCAAGCGATCATGATGTCGGGCTACACGACGCCGACTCCCATCCAAGCTGAGATTATTCCATTTATGCTGGCTGGCCGGGATGTGATTGGCCAAGCTCAAACAGGGACCGGTAAGACAGCGGCATTCGCGCTGCCGATTCTCTCGCGCCTGGACGCTAACTCGGATGGGCCGCAGGTTTTGGTACTTGCTCCAACCCGTGAACTGGCGACTCAAGTGGCTAAGTCGTTTGATACTTATGCCGTTTGCATGCCCGACTTTCGCGTTGCTGCGATCTTCGGTGGGCAGGACTACGATATTCAATTTAAGGCCCTTCGGCGTGGCGTGCATGTTGTCGTCGGAACGCCAGGACGCGTTATCGACCATATCAAACGCGGCACGCTGAAACTTGATTCGCTAAAATGCTTGGTGCTCGACGAAGCCGACGAAATGCTCAACATGGGCTTCCAAGAAGATGTCGAGTTCATTTTGGACAAATGCCCAGAGGAAAAGCAAGTTGCACTTTTTTCCGCCACGATGCCCGACCCGATTCGCCGTATCGCTGAAAAGCATTTGCAAGACCCAGCACATATTACGATTCGCCGCGAATCCAATTCGGCTGAAGGAATTCAGCAACGCTGCGTGTTTGTGACTGAGCGTGAAAAGATGGAATTGCTCGCTCGGATGCTTGAAGCCGAAACGACCGACGGCGTGATCGTTTTCACCAAGACCAAAGATTCCACTGTTGTCGTTGCCGAACATCTAAGCACACTCGGCTTTGCGGCCGCTGCGCTCAATGGCGATTTGCCTCAGAAGCAACGTCAACGCACAGTGGATCAACTGAAGTCCGGCCAACTGAACATCATCGTGGCCACTGACGTCGCCGCGCGTGGACTCGACGTGCAGCGCATCAGTCACGTGTTCAATTACGATCTACCACACGATAGCGAATCCTACATTCACCGTATCGGTCGGACAGGACGAGCTGGTCGAAAGGGAGTTGCGATCATCTTCTTGACCCCGCCGCAACGCGGCAAATTGCGTTTGATTGAACGCGCGACTCGGCAAACGATTGAGCTCGTGAATCGCCCTTCGGTCAAAGAAATCAACGCCAGCCGCATGGAACGCTTCAAAGAGCAGGTGAAGTCGACGATCGATTCGCAGGAGCTAAGCTTCTTTCAAAAGATGGTAAACGAAGTCGCAATTGAGTCTGGCAAGCCGCTAGATTTGGTCGCCGCAGCGATCGCGCAAATCGGACAAGGCACTCGTCCATTCTTTTTGAAAGATGAACCAAAACGCGAACCGGAACGCTGGGATCGCGACGACCGTCGTGAACGCCGCGACTCAAGCGAACGCCGCGGGCCAGGCCGTCAACGATTTGAAGAAGAACGGGCTGGCAGCCATCCTGGAGGGCGCGAACGCCGAGTTGGTGGACCACCGCGACCTGGCATGCTGCGTTATCGCATCGAAGTTGGTCATGCGGACGGCGTACGACCAGGAAACATCGTCGGAGCGATCGCTAACGAAGGCGGCATTAGTGGTTCTGAAATTGGACCGATTGAAATTCGTGATTCCTACAGCACGATTGATCTGCCAGACACAATGAACGCATCAGCGATTCAAACGCTGCGTCGGACTTGGGTCTCCGGTAAGCAACTGCGTCTTCGTCCACTGGGCAGCGAAGATCGGCCAAACACCGTTCGAGCTGGTGGCCCTCGAAAACCTAAGCAAGCTGTGAAGAATCGGTAGTTGCGTCTTTCAAATTAGGTAGCTGTTGCAAAAACAGAACTGTCAGAAATGGAGCTGCGATGGAAACGTTGCAGTCCCGTTTCTTACGAAACGAGCTACCCTATGTTTTTAACTTCCTTCTCCCCTGAGTCTACTGATGTTGAACTTTGCGGTGCATAGTGTTGCGATCGGCGGCGATCATGCCGGTTTTTCGATGAAGTGCATGTTGGTCGACTTCTTGCGGGCCGAAGGATTGGTTGTGACGGACTGTGGAACGTGCGACGAGAGTCCAGCCGACTTTCCCGACTTTGCTGAGAAAGTCGCAGTAGAGTTTTTGTCAGGCAGGGTCGAACGCGGAATCTTAGTTTGTGGTAGCGGTGTCGGCGTTAGCGTTGCAGCCAATAAAATTCCAGGAATTTTTGCAAGTCTATGTCACGACAACTACTCTGCTCACCAGGGTGTCGAGCACGACGATATGAATGTGCTGTGCATCGGCGCCAGAGTAATCGGGCCCGAGATTGCAATTGAAGTTGTTCGTTCATTCCTGGGGGCGAAATATACGCCTCAACCGCGACATGCTAAACGCGTCGAAAAAATTCTGGACCTCCAAAAACGTGCGTCAGCGGGTGAATTTGATTGTTACAAGTAAAATATTCCTTAACTGAGAGTTTTTAGAATGCCTTTCGTTCAAGAAGCCGCGCCAGCTGCTGCACTTTCGGCAGATTCAGCAGTTACGCAAACTACTCCGGTCACGCCTTCGGCCGCAACCAGCCAGGTACCAGCCATAACAGATACAGATCCTTCCGTCCCTGCTGATTCGGCAACCGTAGCGCCGCAGACTACTCCGGCCGTCACGCCTTCGAGCGAAATAGTTTCTGATGCGAAACCGAACGTTGCGACCGAGGCTAAGGCGGAAAACTCTGCAGTCAAAACAGATGTCAAACCCGAAGTTAAAACGGATGCAACGACGCCGGCTGTAACTGTTACGAAACTCGGTACGGCGACCACTCAGTTGCCGCCAAAAGCACCAAGCGACGCGATCTGGCTTTTCACCTGGTTGCCGCTTGTGATCATGATGGGATTGTGGCTTTACCTACGCGGTCGAAATCAAGCCGCCCAGCGTGCGCGGGCCGAAGCATTGCTGGCGACTTCAACCAAAAAATCTAGAAAAGTATCACGAGTAGAGGCCGGATCTGACGATAGTTCTGGTCCAGCTTCTCAGTTTGCAAGCGATCGAATTGGCAAGGGAAATTCGAAAAAGAACAAAAAGGACAGGCAACAACAAAAGAAAAAACAGCAGCAAGCCATCTCCGGTGCAACCACTAGTAAGGCAAAAAAAAGTCCAACTGTTTCGGCTGGCACTGCATCAGCAATAACCCCATCTGCCAAAGCGTCTGAGTCCGCCAAGCCGATTAGCGAGAAAGCTGCAATGCGTTCGGAGCCTACTGCTGAGGCGGCTGGATTGTCCGCATCGGCTACGGAGCGAAAGGCGACTGGGCCCGCTGCGCAACCAACCAAGGCGATCTTTGAACCACTTCGCAAAGTCACGGCTTCGGCCAGGCTAGAAAATACTGCCGAGGCGGACATTGATGAAAGCGATGAAGGGGACTATGCTCCTGTTCGCAACCGTCGTCAAGCTGCTCCGTCGCCTGTTATCACGACTCCGACTAAGGTCTCAAGCGGTCGTTTTGAAAAACTGAATTTACCCCCTGCTAACGCTGGCCTCGGGGCACAGTCTGCCAATCGCTGGCCGGCTGAAGCGGCACGCCCTATGACAACCGCCCGCGTTTCACAACCAAGTGTTTCGTCCAAACCAAATCCAGCGCCTGCTCAGGATAATGATTCAGG
>JANNNN010001090.1:0-2574 GCA_031398555.1 Planctomycetia bacterium
GAGATGTTGGGCCAGATCGTCAAGCTGCAACTCAACCGCATTAAGAAACGCGTTGAAGCTCGCTACAAGATTCCTTTTGAATGTGGCGAGGACGTAGTGAAGCTGGTTGTCTCGCGCTGCACCGAGAGCGAATCGGGCGGACGCATGATCGATGCAATCCTGACCAACACGATGTTGCCCGACATCAGCCGCGAGTTCCTGACTCGCATGATGGAGGGCCGGCCCATCGAGCGCGTCAAGGTAGTCGTCTCAGGCGGCGAATTCAACTACCAGTTCTCATCAGCACCAACCGAGGAAGCAGCCCCTTCCGCGTCGCCCTCCCCAGTCTGATGTTCGGGTTTCAAGTTAATGCTTTACCCAGATTTAATTTTAATACAAACCGGAAGGCGAATGCTACGGTTCGCAGGTAACCGGAGACTAGCACTTTTTGAAGGTGCACATATTGGGTTTTACGGACCAAAGGTCCAGCCCGTTGGGCTGGGCTAGGCGAACAACCGGGGCTTGGCCCCTAAAACAATCTTGCTCCTAAAACGAATTGCAACTTCAAGACTTGCACGTGTAGGCTGATAGAACCGTACGAACGTAACTAGACGACAATTCACTCAAGTTCCCAATGTGAAAGCGTTTATTCAATGGAAACCTCCTCTGCTGCCAATAGTCACCTTGCAGAAATGATCCAGCAAGGCATGCAAGCCCACCGTGATGGCGAGACAGACCAAGCAGAGACGCTTTATGCGCAAGTCCTGCTCAACGCTCCGGATCATCCCGATGCGTTGCATCTGACTGGACTGCTTTGGGCTCAGCGCAGGCAGTACGATAAGGCGGTGGACTTCATCGGACGCGCCATCGAGGCGAACCCCGGCGAAGCGATGTTTTTCAACAACCTTGCTAACGTCATGGTCGAGTTGGATAGGCCTGAGGAGGCCGAGGCGTTTTATATTCGCGCTGTCGAACTCGACTCCAGCCGACTCGACGCGTTCAACAATCTTGCCGTGTTGTTCAGCCGTCGCGGTCAATCGGCTGACGCTGAAAGCATACTGCTAAATTTGATCGAAGCAGCCCCCGGATTCGGCGATGCGCGCCAGAATTTGGTTGGCCATTATATGCGCGTCGGTAAAGTGAATGAGGCAGTGCATCAGTGCGTAACCGGACTGGTGGTCGCTCCTCGTAGCAAGGGACTGCGGCGCTTACTTGGCGCAACCTATGGCCTCATGGGCCGCAGGAACGAAGCTGTGGCGCTGTACAAGACTTGGCTCGAAGATGAACCCGACAACCCGATTCCAAAACATCACCTGCAGGCATGTCTGAGCGTTGGGCCGGGCTGGATGAACGAATGGCCCTTTGGGCCGCCCTGGCCCAAGAGCCAGCTTCGGCGGTGACAATAGTTTTCGCGATATGGTGTTCGACGTCGATTTCTCATCGCCTGATACACAACCGAAAGTTGCTGCCGTTGACGACGTCTTTCGGCAGTACGCTGACGCCGATCCGATACGGGCACTTAGTGACCACTATTTGCAGATTGAACTTCATGTCCCATTCGCTCCAGGAGCCGACAAAGCGTTAGTGTATTGACGCGCATATTATCGACTACCAAGACTCTCCGTTTGGCTTTGCAGGTGAATGGTAAAGCTGGGTGTGCGACACTCGCCGAACTTAAACTGCAAGCTGAGAACGAATGGCAGCCAGAACCTCGTCAGCGGCTTCTTCCATGACGTAGTGGCCAACGTCGCTTAGCTCTTGCGTCTGTGCTTGGGGCAACAACTTCTGGAAACGATGAAGGCATTCGGGTCGGAAGCACCAGTCGTGCATCCCCCATATCAACTTTACAGGACGATCACCCAAACTTGGCAGTTGTTGTTCAATGTTATAAAGCAACTGCCATGTTGGATCGGACGGAGAGCGGGGAATGTCTTGAACGAACCTAGCGATCGCAACGCGATTGCCCCAGTTGGAATAGGGAGCGATTAGTCCAGCGGCTACTTTGGGGTCAAGCTTCGGTAGGCGATGCAGGGTCATCTTGAGAGCTGCCAATGCGAACAGGTTCAGTTGCCGCATTGCCCAGTTTCCAATTACTGGAATGCGACAAGCTGCGATCCTTAGTGGAACATACGGGGGCGGAAATGCAGCCGTATTTAGAATCACAGCGCCTTCGATCCGTGCAAGCACTCGCAGACCTGCCCCTAAACCGATGGCACCACCCCAATCATGGACCAGTAATGTGACGCGTCGAAGGTCAAGATGCTCGATCAATGTCACCAGGTTTTCGATGTGTTGTTCGAGCGAATAGGAATATTGCTGGGGTTTGTCGCTGAGCCCGCAGCCGACGTGATCGACGGCGACTACGCGGACTTCGGAGCTGAGTTCCGCCAGAATTCGGCGATAGGTGAACGACCAAGTTGGATTGCCATGCACGCACAGAACAGTGGGTCGATCGATGCTCGCGTTATCAGGCTTCGCACCCGTTTCCACATAGTGCATTTTCACACCGCCCGCCAGTTCGATGAACTGAGAGGGAAACGGATAAAGTTCTCGCCAATCGGCCATGGGGCACAGTAAGTTCTAATTTTAGAGATT
>JANNNN010001093.1:0-9022 GCA_031398555.1 Planctomycetia bacterium
GTCCATGCTTTAGGTGCTAGCGTTACAAATCGGAGAGACGAAAACCACATTTTATCGTCACTTGCAGTGGCCGGAACGTCTTCATTGTAAAAGCCATGGGTAATCGTAAACGCAAAGTCCTGATTAGTCTGTACGCTGCCATTGGCGGTCAAATGAACTATGCTGTCCTGGGCAAGATCTATTTTTACAGAAGTGATTTTAGAGTTTGCCGTTACGGTCGTACCATATTGTACGACGGCGTTCGCGACCACTGGGCAGCAGCCTACTGGGTCGCGTGTTCCTCCGTCCCCGTCTCCGGAGCCCACATTGCCGAAGGTGAACGACATCGAGCTCGCCGAGGAGGAGATCGCAGAAATATTTGGGACTACAACTCCGCCGTAAGAACTTGAGCTTGGGACGGTTACGGAATTCAAAGAGTCTTTGAAACCAGCTCTAAAAACATCATCACCATCGCCTCGATTGACGCCGTGTTCAAGCCCATACGCTCCATCGGCTTGCAATAAGCCAACCCAGTAGTGCGTGCCGTTGCCCGGCCAACCTGGTTGCCCCGGGAAACCAGGTTCATCGTTGGCGGACATACTGTCATCAATGTGCCATATTGCAAGCCCGCCCTTAACACCATCGCTGCCTGCAACGATGCCACCTTCGAAATTGCCGATGGGTTGTCGATTCTCAATTAGCAAATACTCACTAGCGGAGGTGCCAGCAAAATTGACTCGATATATCTCGGCGCCTGGAAGAGCAGTCGCTTTGACGTCGTACTTCCCCGCAGCGCTAAGAACGGTCGGCGCGTTCCACCCTAAGAATATCTTGCTCCATGCACTGAAGTGTGGCGGGTGCAATTGGCTGCCATCAAATCCCCAACTGTTGGCCATCAGGCACCAAGAACCAGCTCCCTCGCCCGCACCACTGTAATCGTAAAGATCGGGAAGGCCAAAGAAGTGGCCGAGCTCATGGCAGATGACACCGATTCTTCCCGGCTCTTTGCCGCTTGTCGACCACAGTCCAGGGTTGATATTGTAGTCGCTCACCTTGACGCTGGCGGGGTTTCCGGACCAATCAGGAATTGCCCAGCGGTGTGACCATATTCGATCTTTTAAGTCGGTGCCATTTGCATCGACTCCACCAAACTCGGCTGCGTACCCAGAATGCACAAAGGTAATTGCATCAATACGTCCATCGCCAACGCCGCCGTTCTCGTTATCAAAATCCGCGAAATTTGCGAGACTCCCCGCCACGACCGCCTTAAGCGCGTCGACGATCGCCTCATGGATGTTCACACCGAGACCGCTATTTCCGGCAGCGTATTCCTGTTCGGTTTTGGGAAGATCGACCCAGCCTACAACAGTGGAACGCAGCCGCATTTTTCCATAGGAATTTTCGCCGTATACATCGGCTACGCTACCGGTTGGCGCGACCACAGGGTCACCACCGACTTTGTTGAAAATGATGTCAAACTGCTTCGCCGTCGGTAGCGCTCTTTCTTTGTGGTTCTTAAATCTCATCAACACCACCAGATTCGAGACATCACCGGCAGGTGAGACCTTCTGTGGCGCCTCTAACATCTCTGGCATGCGAGCTTGAACCATCGCCCTGATCCTAGCGTTATTGGGCAGCAATCGCCGCGGCGTTTGTGCAGGTGGTTGGTCTTTGCCAACAACGGCTTTTGTCGACTCCCAATCGCCGTTCGCGTCGCGGCCAGCAAAGACGTATTCGCCAGCTGCGTTTTTTAAGACCGTATAGCCTGGATTCTTACCAACGGTCAATCCTTGAGGCGTGTCAAGTACAGCGCGATGCATACCGCGTATCTCAGGAACGTACTCGTACCAATTCAGTTGTTCCGTTCCTCTCAAATACAGAGTTACTTTCGTTCCATCCGGTTGCTGCACATCAACCGGGAAGGGACTAGCGATGTTCGCCATGACACTCGACGACGCGAACGCCGCATACAGTAGAGTCAAGTAAATAAAAATTTTCGATCGAATTCGCAGTCTGCTCACGATGGGTTCCTTTGTCAGAACGAGAGAGGAAGAGTTACCAAGCAAAAACATTGGGCAATCGAAAGCACGAATGCTATCGGATGGTGTTGTAGTTCCGAAGAAAATCAACGCTTGGACGAATACCGGCAGTCAAGCCAACATCATGCGGCTTCATGGAATCAACTTCGATTCCAGTGCCAACTAGCTCGCCAGTCGGACCGCGAACGGCGTATTCCATTCGCCCTTTAACGGCTACTATCGAATAGCCAGCTTTGTCTTCATACCAAGAATAAACTCCGCTTCCTTTAAGATAAATTTCTAATTTAGTACCGTCAGATAGGGCAACTGAAATAGGATTGGGACTTGGCGGAGAACTGGGCCCGCCCGCCTCAACGCGTTTCTTACGAAGGAATTCAGGCGATGGTCGAAGCCCTGGAGGAAACGGTAGTTTTTTGGGTTCGCGTATCGCTGAGACTCCGCTAGCAGCAATACCACCGTCTTCACTTGGAAACGCGTACTCATAACGATCGAGGGTTCGCACAACAGCAAAACCGTCCAGCGATTCAAACCATTCAAAGCCACCTTCTTTAAGGCAACGTAACTCTACCCGAGCACCGTTGGAAAGTGAAAATGTCTTCAGCGTGTCATCTATTCCCAGCACAACCGAGAAAGACAAACTCCAACAGAATACCATCGCAATGAGAAATATCCGGAATCGGTACATGAACCTGACCCCTTATGCGAAATATTGATCTAAACGCTTTATCTCAAAAAGTCAGCTGCATCAATCTCAAGCAACTGGTCTGTAGGATCATTGTTGCAGTTGGACCTATCCGAAGCAACTAGTTATGCAAACATTGTGTCCGCTTACGCTGTATGTACAGGTTTTTCTGCGTGAATGTGCTTTTGTACGTGTTCAGCTTAGCAGTTAAGCAAGCATCGCGATAATTTTTCTCTTAAACCTTTTATTTTGCAACCGGGTTCGCAGTTGGAACATATCATGTTTCTCTAACCGCAGTTGGACTTTCGCGGTAATGAGTGCGATAGAAGCGATATGATTTGCTGCGGATCGACAGGTTTGACAAGATGATAATCGAAGCCGGACTCTCTTGATTTATTTCGGTCCGCCTCCTGTCCCCACCCAGTTATCGCAAAATACAATACGGCTTTGGTCTTAGGCTCTTGTTTCATCAGCTTACATGCTTCATAGCCATTCATGTTCGGCAAGCCGATGTCGCAAAGCACAGCGTCAGGCGCGAAGTGTTTCGCACACACAACTGCCGCTTCGCCATCGAAGGCCGTTTGCACTTCGTTTCCCATCGACCTCAAAAGCATGGCCAAGCTACCGGCCGCGTCTCGGTTATCGTCAACGACAAGAATACGCAGATTAGAAACTGATGAAAGGCCGTTACTAGGCTTTGTGGGGACTATTTGATTGGGTGAGTCATCCAGCGGTAAGTGCACGATAAATTCACTTCCGTGGCCCGTTCCATCACTTTGGCATACGATTGAGCCGCTGTGCATTTCGACAAGTCGCTTGACAATCGAAAGGCCAATCCCAAGCCCTCCATCAGATCGGTTCATGGTACTTTGGACCTGATTGAACATCTCAAATATGGATTCAAGTCTATCAACTGGAATCCCAATTCCGCTGTCCTTGATCGAAACTACGGCATGAGTTCCACGTCGCTCCGCTGAAAGTGCAATAACACCACCCGATTCAGTGTATTTGGCGGCATTGTTTAGCAAATTCAGGAATGACTGCGACAGTCGAACGGGGTCGGCGTGCAGAGCTAGCGGCTCGGTAGGAAGAGCAATGGACAGTGTGTGACCGCGCTTTTCTAGAAAAGGTTGGCTTGATTCCACTGCGTCATGCAAGATTTTATCCAGCAACACCCGTTCGCGTTTGAGTTCGATCTTGCCCTGATTTATCCGACTGACGTCCATTAAATCATCAATGAGTCGCGTCATCTGTTTAATTTGGCGATCGATTACCTTGAGAGCCCATTGCGTTTCCGATTCGGTCTCCGTTTCGGTGTGTAAGTTCACACTCAACTGCCGCTCAGTCTGCGTTGGATGTGCCAGGTGAATCTGCGACTGCATACCAAGAATTGCGATTGCATTGCGCACAGGGGCAAGTGGATTGCGAAGTTCGTGAGCCAGTGTTGCGAGGAATTCGTCCTTGCGCTTGTCCGCTTCCATAAGCGCTCGTTCGGATCTTTTGATCAGCGTGATGTCTCGACCTTCGGGGACGAGCAGAATGACACGACCACTTTCATCGAAAACTGGAGAGATGGAAAAGTCCATTGTCGATTCGGTTCCATCGCTAAGCAAGTACGGGGCTTCAAACCGAACAAACTCACCCGATGCTGCCTGAATCACCGCATTCAACACGCGTTTTCTGTCGTTTGGGAAGCTGCGCCACCAGGAGCTTTCCCAAAATGGGTGACCAACTACATCTTTAGCCTCAATTCTTAGGGTACTTAACGCGGTTCGGTTAACTTCCAGCACTCGGCCCTCTACATCTAGCAAACCGATGAACTGAAAAGTTGAATTAAAGATAACTTTAAATTTTTCTTCGCTTCGCCGGAGAGCCTCGGTACGGTTGACAACACGCAATTCCAATGTTTCATTCAGTCCGCGAAGTTGCTGCTCGGCATGGGCGCGGAGGCGAACTTCATCATGCAACGTATGGTTCGCTTGAGCCAACTCGCGCGTCTTGCGATTCAGTTCGGCGAACACTGCTACCTTCGATCGCAGGATTGTCGCGTTCACGGGCTTGTGAAGGTAATCCACGGCACCCGATTCATACCCCTCTAGGACATGCTGATCTTCGTTGTAGTACGCAGTAAGAAAGATGATCGGGACAGACGCTGTCCGCTTGCGTTGCTTGATGATTTGAGCCAATTCGATTCCGGTCATCCCGGGCATACGTATGTCAAGAATCAGCAGTGCAAACTCATCGCCAACGAGCGCCATGAGCGCCTCATCACCCGAGTTTGCACGTACGATGCGGTAATCTGACTCGTTGAGAATAGTTTCTAGAACGGTCAAATTCCGCTCTTCGTCATCGACGATAAGGATGTTAATAGAATTAGGCACGCAACGGCTCCCAGAGCAATAAGCTGAATGTCGGGCGTCTCAAAAAAATAACGTGTGGGCTTAAGGCGTCAGCACGTGGTGACAGTATGGTGGCCAACGCCTAAAGTGCCAAAGTTGGTCCCAAGTATCGAACTCGTTTCCGACCTCTTTCCAAAATCTTGCGCTCTTAACGGTACAGCCAAACCCGCATTAACGAAAGTAGCTGATCAGTATGAACTGGTTTCGCAATGTAGTCGCTTGCGCCGGCCTCTAAGCACTTCTCACGATCACCCTTCATTGCCTTTGCGGTCAATGCAAGGATCGGCAGTGTACGAAATCGCGGGTCATTGCGGATCTCGTTGATCATCTGATAACCATCCATCTCAGGCATCATGATATCCATCAGTACCATGCTGAGATCGGAACTCTCTTGCAGAATTCTAATAGCCTTTCTTCCGTTCGTCGCACTAACCACTTCAATGCCGTGGTCTTCCAGCAGAGAGGTGAGTGCGAAAATATTACGCGCATCATCATCCACGACGAGCACTCTTTTTCCCTGCAAAATTTCGGACGAGCGATGCAATCGGTTAAGCATCGCTTGCTTTTCACTGGGCAAGTCCGCTACAACACGGTGTAGGAACAGTGCAGTTTCGTCAAGTAATCGCTCAGGAGACTGAACGTCTTTGAGCACAATACTCTTCGCAAGTTTCTTGAGTTGCTTTTGCTCCTGATCGCTCAGATCTTTGCCGGTGAAAATAACCACCGGAACATCCATCAGCTTCGGTTGATCGTGAATCCGTTCTAGCAGTTCGAAACCACTCATATCTGGCAGATGCAAATCTAGAACCACACAATCAAACGCTTGTTTCTGGAGCGCTTTCAAGGCTTCGTTTCCGGAGGCCACGGCAGTGATCTGAATGTCATCGTGACCGAGCAACTCTATGATCGACAAACGTTCAATTGCGTTATCTTCGATCAACAGCAGCCATTTAGTCCGATGGGAACTAAAATGCTTAATTCTCTCGAAGGCAGCATCCAATCCGTCTGTAGTATGTGATTTGACAAGATACGAAAATGCACCGTGGGCTAAACCATGCTGTCGTTCTTCTTCAAGGGTAATTATCTGAACCGGAATGTGGCGTGTGTCTGGATCGAGCTTTAACTGATTGAGCACTGTCCAGCCCAACATATCGGGTAAGAAAATATCCAGAGAAATGGCAGTTGGATGGAATTGGCGAGCCAGTGACAGCCCGATTGCCCCCTTCTGCGCGATGACTCCTTTAAAGGATTTGTCGCGAGCCATCCCCAATAGTACTCTCGCGTAATGAGGATCATCTTCGATTATTAATAGCACGGGATCGCCGTCAACGATATCGTTGCGATCGTCCTCGATGTGTACTTCGCGCTCGACGGGGAGCACCATCAACTCCCGGTGCGAACTGGTCGCCTCGTGGCGGCGCGCGATCGGGGAAACATTGGGACCAGAATAAAAGACCGGCAAGTACAGAGTGAAGGTACTTCCCTGACCATACGCACTAGTCAGTTTGATTTCGCCCCCAAGCAGCAACGCTAGTTCGCGACTAATTGCTAACCCCAACCCAGTTCCGCCGTACTTTCGCGATGTACCCGCATCCGCCTGCTGGAACGCCTCGAAAATCAGCCGTTGTTTCTCTGGCGCAATGCCGATGCCAGTATCTTCAACTGCAAACTCGACCACCGGTACACCTTTGCTCAAAACCGGATGCTCTGGGCTCCAGCCCTGTGTTGCCAAGCCAACGCGAACTTTAACGTGTCCGCTAGCAGTGAATTTGACAGCGTTTGAAAGCAAGTTCTTCAAAATCTGCAGCAAGCGCTTCGGGTCGCTGTCCAAGCAAGATGGTAAGTTGGAATGAAACTCGACATAGAAAGGCAAATGCTTCGCTTCCGCAATATGTTTGAAGTTCCGCTCGATGTTCTCGTGAAGCCCTTCGAAAGGGATCTTCTCGACCTCAACTGTAACCGTACCCGATTCGATTTTCGAAAGGTCAAGAATGTCGTTGATCAGGTGCAAAAGATCGGTACCGGACGAATTTATGTTGTGAGAAAACTCAACTTGCTTCCTCGATAAATTGCCAGCCGAATTTTCGGCTAGTTGTTGACTGAGTATCAAAATCGAATTGAGCGGTGTGCGAAGTTCGTGCGACATATTGGCTAGGAATTCGGATTTATACTTGGAAGTTAAAGCCAATTCGGCAGCCTTCTCTTCCAACGCGTAGCGAGCCTGTTCGACTTCAGCATTCTTGCGTTCAACTTCCGCATTCTGCTCGGCGAGCAGTTTCGCTTTGTTGCCAAGCTCTTCGTTCGTCTGTTGTAGTTCGCTTTGGCGCGACTGCAATTCAACAGTGAGCTGTTGTGACTGCGTCAGAAGGCCCTCAGTCCGCATCGTTGCTTCAATGGTGTTAAGCACCACACCAATCGACTGGGTGAGCTGGTCAAGAAAGCTCAAGTTAACTTCACTAAATCCATCAATCGCCGCTAGCTCTATGACCGCTTTCGCCTCTCCCTCAAACAAAACCGGCAAAACTACCACGCTGATCTTCCGCGCTTGTCCTAGACTCGAAGAGACCGTAAAGAAGTCTGACGGTACATCATTCAAAAGAATCCGCGTTTTCTGAACTGCACATTGACCAATCAAACCTTCGCCTAGTTTGATTGTCTCGATAAGCGAACTTGCTTCAGTGTGTGCAAAGCTAGAGAGCAGTTGTAGCCGCGTACCACCGTCACTGGTAGTCAAGTGATAGATGGTTCCCTGTTGTGCTCGCACGAGCGGCGCCAGCTCAGTTAGTAACAAGCGGCCGACCGTGTTCAGCTCGCGCTGCCCCTGCAGCATACCCGTAAATTTGGCTAAGTTTGTCTTTAGCCAATCCTGTTCACGATTGCTTTCTGTAGTCTCGCGGAGATTCGAGATCATCGTGTTAATATTGTCCTTCAGCTCCGCCACTTCACCCTTAGCATCGACTTTGATCGAACGCGTCAAGTCACCTTTGGTTACGGCTGTTGCAACTTCTGCGATCGCGCGTACCTGTGTCGTCAAGTTTGCCGCCAACAAGTTCACGTTGCCAGTGAGATCCTTCCAGGTGCCCGCCGCGCCGGGTACGTTCGCTTGACCACCAAGTCGCCCGTCGACACCGACTTCGCGCGCAACGTTGCTGACTTGGTCTGCAAACGTGGCCAGCGTTGCGGTCATACCGTTGATGGTATCTGCAAGTGCTGCAACTTCACCTTTGGCTTGCACGGTGAGCCTTTGGGTCAAGTTCCCGTTGGCTACCGCCGTCACTACTTTTACAATCCCACGTACTTGTTCGGTAAGATTCGACGCCATGAAGTTTACGTTGTCGGTGAGGTCTTTCCACGTTCCGCCTACGCCGCTAACTTGAGCTTGTCCGCCGAGCTTTCCTTCGGTGCCGACTTCGCGTGCCACGCGAGTCACTTCGCCAGCAAACGAGTTCAGCTGGTCAACCATCGTATTAATGGTGTTCTTCAATTCAAGAATTTCACCTTTCACATCTACGGTGATCTTGCGATTTAGGTCACCCCGCGCCACCGCAGTGGTCACTTCTGCGATATTGCGAACCTGCGCAGTAAGATTTGCTCCCATGGTGTTCACGGAGTCGGTAAGGTCTTTCCAGGTTCCCGCTACACCCGGTACAACTGCTTGAACTCCCAACCGGCCTTCGGTACCTACTTCGCGAGCAACTCGTGTCACTTCCGAAGCGAATGATCGCAATTGCTCAACCATCGTATTAATAGTTTCTTTTAATTGCAGGATCTCGCCGCGCACGTCCACAGTGATCTTTTTCGAAAGGTCGCCGTTGGCAACGGCAATAGTCACTTCCGCGATGTTACGAACTTGGCCAGTCAAATTCGACGCCATCGAGTTCACGTTGTCGGTGAGATCTTTCCATGTACCCGCAACACCGGGC
>JANNNN010001247.1:0-10461 GCA_031398555.1 Planctomycetia bacterium
GACAGGACGACGGCGAATGGATCGTCACAACCGCTAGGGGCGATAAACGGGTATGGCACTTCTCGTCAACACCCTTGGGCAGAGAGCCGAGCGGACGCCGGTTGATCGTGAGCAATGCCATCGACATCACCGATCGCAAACGTGCCGAGGTCGCGATGGTCGAGTCGAAATCTAAACTCGATGTAGCGATGCAAGTCGGTGGCATTGGTGCGTGGTCACTCGACGTCAATACTCAAACCTTGCGTGGCGATCCGATCCTTAAAAACCTGTTTGGTTTCGACGCCGAAGACTCACCGCCGCTAGACCAGTACTTCAATCGAATTCATCCTGATGATCGCAATCGTATAAGCCAAGCAGTAGCGGATGCTATGGAGAACAACACGATCTACGACCAGGAGTATCGCATTGACCTTCCCAAAGGCGGCGTTCGTTGGGCAAGATCTTACGCTCAAAACTTTCCGTCGGCGGAAGGGTCAGCGAGGGAGTTTACCGGCATTACCTACGACGTGACGGATCGCAAACTGCGCGAACTTGATCTAGTGGATCGCGAATCACATCTGCGTCGCGTGATCGACAATATGCTGGGTTTCGTTGGCGTTTTGAATACAGATGGTACTTTGCTCGAGGTCAATCAGACAGCCTTGGCCGCAGGTGGGGTCAGCCGTGACGATGTGATTGGCCAAAAATTCTGGGATTGTATTTGGTGGAACTACGATCCAGACGTTATCAAGCATTTACAGGATTCGGTCGAGCGCGCGTCGTCGGGCAAAA
Source organism: Planctomycetia bacterium (assembly GCA_031398555.1). Taxonomy (GTDB): domain Bacteria; phylum Planctomycetota; class Planctomycetia; order Pirellulales; family Pirellulaceae; genus Aureliella. The sequence goes on from JANNNN010001247.1 coordinate 772, forward strand.
CGGTTCGTTATGATGTTGATATCCGCATTACAGGCGACGCACGGCTGACGGTCGACTTCATGCTTGTTCCGGTACGCGACCAAGACGGCAGCATTACTCATTTGATTCCATCTGGCGTCGATATCACTGACCGCAAAGCCGCGGAGGCCGCGGTGGCGGAATCTCAGCGAAAACTACAATTGGGGATCGACGTAGCCGCGTTCTCGCTCGCGGAAGTCGACTATGTTACTCAGACAATTGAGCTATCCTCCGACGCTGCTCGGTTATTCGGGCTGGAGAATACTCCCACCGTTGTGCCACGCCAGCGGATTCACGATTTGTTTCACCCCGAAGATCGAAGCAGAATAAACGCGGCTATTGAAGATTGCTTAGATCCTGGGGGCGCTGACCAATTCGCGATGGAACACCGAATCGTCTTGCCCGATGGCACGACTCGGTGGTTGGACGTTCGTCAACGCGTTCACTTCGACAGTTCTGCGTCATCGCGGAAGCCGCTGCGCGGTACGGTGGTAGCCCGCGATGTAACTCAAGAAAAATTGCTACAGTCAGAGTTGATCGAAAATCGCGAACGTCTCACGCTGGCGATGCAGTCTGCTCGCATGGGAGCTTTCCAATGGGAGCCCGATACCGACATCGCTCAATGGGACGATGTGTGGTCTGCTGTGATCGGCGTCGACAAGGATGCACCGAAAACCGGCAAGACGTTTTTTAATCGTGTGCATCCCGATGATATCGCAGCGTTGATGGCTGCAACCCCCACAGATGCGACGACGCAATCGGAATACCGAGCTGAGTACCGCATCGTTCGCCCCGACGGACAATTGCGTTGGTTGGCGGCGAGCGGCATCCTGTTGCCGCGTCAAAACGGCAATCCCGCGCGTTTGGTCGGCTTGAACTGGGATATTACCGAGCAGAAGGAATCTGCCGAACGGATCCGTCAAGGCGAAGAGCGATTACGGTTAGCGATGAACGCAGCTCAGTTGTCCCTCTGGGAATGGGACATCGTGAAGGATCAGGTTTCGTGGGCGACGGAGTTATATGACCGGCAGTCGATCGATCGGATGACACCCATCGGTGGCTTCGATGGCTTCATCAATATGGTTCATGACGATGATCGAAAGAGGGTTCGCGGGGCGATCAAGGAATGTCTGTCTGAAGGCAAACCCTATCATTGCGAGTTCCGTATGCGCCGCGGCGATGGTAGCTATCGCTGGGTGTTATCCATGGCCCATCTCAGCACGGATGGCTACAACGCGCCGGTCAGAATGATCGGCGTGGAAATGGATATTTCGGATCGCAAGGAGAACGAAGTAAGGTTACGTCTCAGCGCAGAACGTCTCTCGGTTGCTGCCGATGCAGCCGGATTTGGGATGTTGCACGTCGATCTAAAATTGCAAACAGTGACCTTCTCGCCAGAGATGAAACGCATTATTGGTTGGCGTGACGATCAAACGGTTTCACTTGAGCCAGGAAGAATGCTTGAATTCGTCCATCCAGACGATCGCGAGCTCTGCGTAAAGCATTATGAAAGGGCAATATTGTCGAATAGTCCGACTTCGCGAGGCATTGACCATCGCATAGTTAGAACCGATGGTACGACTCGGTGGGTAAGGTTGCAAACTAAGACACTGTTTTCCGAGCAAACAAATGAAGCCACGCAGATCATTGCAACTGTGCTGGACATCTCTCAACAACGTGTTTTTGAAGAGCAATTGAAAGCCGCTCGCGATGCTGCCGAAGCCGCTAATCTGTCTAAGAGCGCGTTCGTGGCCAATATGAGCCACGAAATACGCACGCCGATGACGGCAATCCTAGGCTACGCCGATCTAATTCGAGACATGATTGAAAATCCAGAGGCCGTCCGTCACTTGCAAACGATTCGCCGAAATGGGGATTACTTGCTGGAGATTATCAACGACATCTTAGACTTGTCTAAGATTGAGGCAGGCAAGCTGGATATTGAAATGGAGCGATTCCAACCCGTAAGATTGATTGAAGACGTCCGCAGTGTTATGGAGGTTCGTGCGACCGAAGGCGGATTGACGCTGGAAGTCGAGTACGACGGAAAACTGCCTCAGATAATCGAATCGGACGCCAAACGCTTGAAACAAATTCTCATCAACTTGGTCGGCAATGCGATCAAGTTCACTTATGAAGGACAGGTTAAGATTTGTGTGCGCTATCACGGCGATGCATCGGTGCCCGGGTGCGGCCTAGAAATCCAAAATTCAGGGATGCTGCAATTCGACATCATCGACACCGGTATCGGTATGACACTGGCTCAACAAGAACGACTGTTCAAACCATTCTCACAGGGTGATGCCAGCGTGAACCGCAACTTTGGCGGCACGGGACTGGGTCTAGCGATCAGTCAGCGATTAGCCGAAATGTTGGGAGGGGCAATCACCTCCAGCAGCACGGAGGGCGTCGGCAGTACATTCTCCGTCACCATTTCTACTGGCAGGTTAATGAACATCGAATTCGTCGACTATACAGTCGAACTGGCGGACAAGCCAAATCTGATTGAACCGACTGCCACCGAGGTGATTTCTCTCGATTGCAATGTTCTGATTGTCGATGATCGCCGTGATATTCGGTTTCTTAGCAGGCACTTCCTTTCGAAAGCAGGTGCGGTCGTTGATGAAGTCGAGGACGGTCAGCTTGCATTGGACTTCGTTCGCAATCGACTTGCCGACGGCAGTCCACCCGCCTTGATTTTGTTGGATATGCAAATGCCCAATCTAGATGGCTACGAAACAGCCAAGCTATTGCGAGCCTCCGGATTCCTCGGTCCCATTGTCGCGTTGACCGCTGACGCGATGCAAGGAGATATGAATCGTTGTCTCGAAGCAGGCTGCAACGACTATCTCAGCAAGCCGATCGATGCAGTGCGATTGGTCCAATTAGTTCGAGAACTAACAGGATCGAAGCGAGATTTCTCTAACTCTCCATGATGCATCTCGCACCCAAAATCCGGCTGGCTCGCACATCGAGAAGATCGCGGGGCAAGTCTTCAATTCTTAGCGATGGAAACTTGCGAAGTTCGACTTGGCATGCTTTCAGTGCGTCGCCCAGCGCAGCATCATCAGACAATGCGCCTCCTCAGAAGAAACTGTGGATCAATTCTGGGACAGGTAGGTCGCCAAGGTTGTGATATAATCCGATTTCATGGACTTCTTGCGTCCTAAAACCGTGGGGCCTGACTATCCGCGGACAAACTGTTGGGGTAAATTAGCTAGTGGACTTTACTTACGCGGCAGAATCAGAAATTTACATGCAAATTATCGCAGTACTTACCACTTTAGTAGTATGCTCTCAGCAATGCCTTGGCGAAGAATGGCTTTCACTGTTTAACCAAAGCGATTTAAGCGGATGGCGAGCCAACAACGATCCTCAATCGTTCTCGGTTGATGATGGTGTACTTCGCATTCAGGCCAGCGGGACGACTAGTGCCCACTTGTTTTACGTTGGCGAACGGCGCGACGGATTTGAGCTATTCACGAATTTTGAGCTTGAGGCGACTGTACGAGCCGAACCCAACTCGAACGGCGGGATTTTTGTTCACACCGACATGAGCTGCCGTGATTCTGCTAAACACCTCGCAAAGGGATATGAGGTGCAGCTCAACAGCTCGCAGAAAGAAAAACGTAAGACTGGGAGTCTATACGCCATTGTCGATCGCACAGAATCTTTAGTTGACGAAACCCAATGGTTTACTGTGCGTGTCATCGTGCAGGGAAAGAGAATCGTGGTTGAAGTGAATGGCAACAAAACGGTCGACTATACTGAGCCGGAGAATGTTCGACGCCCGCCAGAGCGATCCGATCGTTTGCTCGACAAAAACGGCGGCGCGATTGCACTTCAAGCCCACGATAAGAATAGTGTTTGGTATTTCAAGGACATACGCGTAAAGCGATTGCCTTAGTACAAATATTATCCTGGTCCATCAACATAGGCGTGGATCGTAAGATGATCGCTGCATCACTGAACTGCAGCGCATTAGTTTTGATGTCAATCGGGGCGATTGGCAAACAAGTCGCAGTTCGAATTTCCGCTCCGACCTTCACAGCTCAGCGACCGGAGTTCGGTGGATTTGAAGTCGATGCGCCTGAACTTGAGGTCGTTGTCGTAGAGCTCGTCGTGCCGGAAGGCGTTATACCGGAATCTGCGCAACCAACGCAGAACGCAAGCATATTGCACAAAGCAAAACCCGTTAATAGACGCTTCATTTTTAGCCTACCATAATAAGATAATTAGTCGAAGGACAGTTCCCAAAGCGGTGCAAACAATATGCCGCGAATTCATGAAGCGCCGAGAAAAATAGTTTTCCCCAATGCCTGTAATTCTTGTTACGATAAAAACAGATAGCGATGTGTTCCCCTTTGCTGGACTCGGTGTGACGCAGATCACCATTCGTTTTTTCGCAAGTGACAGTCGCGAATTCGCCCGATGCTTTCGCGATGGTCGTGGAGTTTTTCCCAATGGAATTGTTTTGCACGCGACATCAGGCCCAAGATATACATAGAAACGAAAGCCAGCATCGTTAGCGCTATTCTCGCCGGGCATTATTTTTGCTTGCTCGAAAAGGCGATTGTGCCATTTCACCTATGCTAGTTTCGAGATAGCATACCTAGTCTCAGTTCCGATTTGGATTGCCGTCACAATACAAAGTCAACATGAACTTGCACGATACATCTATTCAAACAACTGTTGCCTTCCTTGAGCATCACCGACCAAAATTAATGGCAATTGCTCGAGAACTACTCGCTTCCGACATGCAGGCCAAGTTCGGTGCATCCGACGTTGTTCAACAAACACTTTTAGATGCCTGGAAAGACTGGCCAACTGTTCGTTCAACGCGACCAGAGCAGTTGATGAGTTGGCTGAAGAAACTTCTAAAAAACAACATGCTCGATGCCAGCAAGGCATTTCGGAAATCCAAGAAACGCTCGCTTGATCGAGAATTGTCAGGTCGGACAGAGTTTTTGGAGCGCAGAATTCAGGACCCTGCTTCGATGTTTATAAGCGATGAGGACCTTCAGATGGTTTGGGAGGCCATGAGACGCCTTCCATCCGTACACCAGCAGATCTTGCGTTGGCATTTTCTAGAAGGCTTGAGCTTCCATCAAATTGGCGATCGAGTGGGAAGATCCAGGGATGCAACGAGAATGATGTGCGCGCGGTGCATTAAATGGCTCAGTATAGAACTGAGTCGAGATGACTAGCAACGAGACCACTCTACTTGACGGCGATTCTCCTTCGGATATCGCACGCATGCAGAAGTACTTTGATCATCCATCGCTCGATGAGTTGGCGGCGACGTTGCGGAGTGAGAGCGATGAGAGTTTAAAGCGAGACGCAGAGATTTGTTGGGCGCTTCTTGAAAAGCACGGCAAACCACCCATTGAATTGTTAGGTGCGGGAGCATTTGGCGTAGTTTTTCGCGTACATGATTCGAAACTGAAGCGAGATGTTGCCATCAAGTTGCTGCGACCATCGGTGCAACAGAATGCTGCCGCTGCTGCGCGATTTCGTTTCGAAGCTCATGCGGCAGCCAAGTGTAATTTAGAGGGCGTAGTACCGATCTTTGAATTTGGTGAGTTCGATGGTCGGCCATTCATAGTTAGTCAGTGCATAACCGGTACAAGTCTGGCAAAGTACCTTGAAATTAATCGCGGGAAAATCGCTGAGCGGCATGCTGCTGCAGTGGCCCAAGCTGTGGCCCTCGCCGTGCATGGAATCCATCAACGCGACTACCTGCACCGAGACGTAAAACCGGCGAATATTCTTCTGGAGCAATTGGACGAGCCCGGTTCGCGTGAGCTACCATTTCGCCCTTTAATTGCCGACTTTGGACTGGCGAAACGTCTTGAAACGGACACCAAAGCGACTTCAATAAGTGAGGATTCGAGTATCGTTGGTACGCTGCAGTACATGTCGCCGGAACAGGCGGCTGGCCAATCAAAACTGATCACTGTTACCACCGATGTGTATGCGATTGGTGCAATTCTATTTGAAATGTTGACGGGCCGGCCACCTTTTGCTGGCCTGACGAAGTTAGCACTCCTGCACAACATCGTCCATCAACCAGCACCATCTGTGCGAAAGGTTATGCCGCGAATATCGCGCGAACTGGATGCAATCGTATTGAAGAGCTTGAGCAAAAATCCAGCTGAGCGTTATGGGAGTGCAGAAGCTCTAGCAATGGACTTGGACTGTTTTCTGTCTGGCAGACCCACGATCGCTCGTCCAGCCTTACCGCCCCGAGCCCTTATATTGTGGGCCAACCGCAATCGCGCTTGGGCAGTTGGAGTGGCCACCATCTGGATCAGTACAACCGTCTTACTAGTCGGGCTTGGAGTTCTCTATGGACGCGAGCGGAGGGCAGTGCAGGTAGCGAACGAAACCGCCTACCTAGCCGTTGGTATGGCGAAAGATTATTACGCCCGATTGGCGGAAGAGCTGGGTAAAATGCCGGGGACAAGTCAAGAACGGTTGAGGCTGCATCAAGAACTTCGCAGTCAATTTCAAAAACTTGCCGAGATCCGATCTTTCGATAGCTTTAGTCGGCATCAACTAAGCATTGCTTACCATTTTGTTGCTTCCTCCGAAAGTAGACTGTGCTTGAGTGAGCCGTCAAGAAAGACGCGACGAAAGGCCGTCGAGTTACTAACAGAGTTAGTTCGTGAATCACCAACCAATATCAATTATCGTTTCGACCTTTATTACAACGCAATGCTACTTGGTATAGACTGTGACAACGAAGAAAGCGATCATTTTTTGAATTTGGCCCAACAGAGTATTGAACTTGTTTGCAAACAAATTCCAGATGACCCAACCTATCGGGATGCACAAAATGCGCTATTATGCATGATGGCATTTTCTAGTATTGAAAATGATATCGAGCAGTCAAAGAGACTCGCTTTTGCAACGATTGAGAGTACCGATGAACTGGCAAATAAATACCCAGAAAAGCCTTTGTATGGGAAGTACTTGTACAAGTCGCATCAGTGTCTAGGTCGGGCAGCAATTGCGCAGCACGAGTGGGGTATAGCTAAAGAACATTTCCTGAGATCGCTTGAAGCTTTGAAGAACATCACTGCATATTTTCCGTCGCACGGCGAACGATTGGAGGAGGAACTCAATTTACGCTTGGACCTAGTAAAGAGCCTTCATCATGGACGTATGTTTCCTTTGCTGATCGCTGAAACCGCCCGTTGCTGGCCGCTAATGGATGGATTGTCTGAATGGTACGAGGGCGACAAGGAACGCATCCGTTCACGAATACAACTGAAGCTGTGGCTTGCAGAGGCTTTGTGGAATACTGGCGAGCCTAGCGAAGCTAGGAAGGAATTCGATGAAGCCCGTATCGCCATGGATGATTTCCCAGAACGTACATTGCTGGGAGAGCAGATCGAAGCAGACTTTCGGCGAATGACCGTGCTTGTTAATTCCTCAAACTAAAGCCGGTCGACCTGCCCGCGCACGGAGCCGCTATGACTTGTCAATTTCGAATCGGACATGTTGGCCCTACCGACTGTCTGCGTCGTTCCTCATTGAGCGTTTTCGCTCGCGCAAGATCGCACCGAGAAACGAAAATTTTAGGTTTTTTCAAAACTTGCAAGTTCGTTTCTACACGATTTTTCGCCTAGATGATGGACGAGTTTACTCGCTCAATTTGGCGTATCGGTGCATGAAACGGAATCACCTTGCAAAAACGAGAATACCGAAGTGAAAATCCCAGCTCAGTTTATTCTTGGTTCTATCGCACCAAAGATGCGTATGCTGCGACGCATACTGCGAGCTCAACCGAATAAACTCACTCTCAATCAACGCAGGCAAGTTCGAGGGTCAGACCTTCTAAGTATAGAGTTGCTCGAATCACGTATTGTTCTCACCAGTGATCTGGTTGTTAACACGCAGTTCGATATGCCTCAAAGTGGTGGCCCCTATTCGATCATCTCGGCAGATCTCAATGGAGACCATATTCCCGACATTGCGACTCTTGGAATATACGATGCGACTGTGCGCATACGGACTGGAAGCGTAAATGGACAATTTGCTGAGACGCAAGCCTTGAACGTTGTTGGAACGCAGAATTTTCCATTCCTAGGTGGGGTTGACCTCACATCAAGCGATGTTGACGGCGATGGTGACATCGACCTTGCGACAGCAAATGGTGCAGCCGGCACGGCAACGATCTTGATAAATGATGGCACTGGAAATTTTTCCATTTCTCAGATTACGGGAGCCGGCATTTTGCCTGAAGGCGTCGCATTTTTGGATGCCGATGGAGATGGGTGGCTTGATCTCGCGACGGTGGATGTCCAAAACGGTCAAAGCAACGTTGTCTTGCATTACGGTTACATCGTCCAACCGGGAGGATACAAAGTCGGTGCGACGCCTTCGATTGTGCCAGTCTTCACTCGCAATTCTTCGTCCGGGAACAAGCCAATAGACATTGCCGTGGCCGATCTAAACAGAGACGGGCGTCCGGATCTGGTCACGGCAGACTATGGAACCGACAGTGCGACCGTCCTAATCAATAACGGTACGGGCGGTTGGAATCTGTCAACTTGGAATGTCGGAAACGACCCAGTATCCGTCTTAGTTGCGGACTTTGACGGCGATGGGTATACGGATTTTGCTGTCGCCAGTGAACTGGATAAGCAAATCGTGGTGATGCAGAACCTAGGCAATGGCCAGTTTTCCCCAACGGATAATCTGTTTACGCCCAGCAGAGCAGTTGGGATGGATGCAGTTGATATGAATCGCGATGGTTTCGTAGATTTGGTCGTTGCAGACCGCACATCACCTGGGACAGCTGGAAGAATATGCATATTTTTGGGTATCGGTGACGGCACCTTCGGAAGTCGGACGGACTTCGTTGCTGGGGGAGGCACAAACGCCATTGGGCTCGCCGACTTCGATCTTAATGGCGTCTACGACATTGCATCAGCCAATATTTTTGGAAATGTCGCGGCTGCGAACGTAACTGCCGGATCGGTAAGTGTCTTGACGTTTCAAGCCCTGCTACCGACTGCCAATCCAAGCGGCCCCTATACAGCCGCTGCCGGACAATCGATTTCCCTAAACGGATCTTCTTCTTCATCAGTCCTAGGCAATCTCACCGCATATGAATGGGATTTTGACTACGATGGCGTTGACTTCAATGTCGATGCCATTGGAGCAATCTCTACCTTTGATGCCAGTGCATTTTCATCATCACAGAGCCAGACTATTGCGTTGCGAGTTCGCGATCGACTTGGCCAAGAAAGTACTTCAACGACTTCGTTGACCATCTTGCGCACTGTCTCGAAATGGAGCTTCACAGAAGGCCTCGGCACAACGGCAAACGATTCTGTCGGAACCAACCATGGAACTTTGGTCAATGGTCCCGTGTGGTCTTCGGGTGCAATCGATGGCGCACTTCGCTTCGACGGCGTAAACGACTACATTCAGGTGCCTGACAGTAACAGTCTCGATTTGACCACAAACCTAACGGTGGCCTCGTGGGTTAAGTTCTCCTTTATCGACAACAGTTACGACGCGATTGCCGTCAAAGGCAGTTCGACCATCGCGACAAACTATGAGAGCTTCTCGCTGCAACGCAATCGTTCCGGCGACGGTTCACAGGAGTGGATGGGTAAAATCAACTTCGGAATTGAAACCGCTGCCGGTCGTTCGGCA